>VGPF01000008.1 GCA_016875535.1 Chloroflexota bacterium | reverse complement strand
CCCTCTCTTTTGTTCTCTCCCGCCGGGGGAGAGACGAAGAGACGGCCTATCGCCGTCTCTTACACCAAAGGAGCGCGGCATGAGTGACGCCGCCTCCGCAAAGGCCCTCCTTGACCGCTACGGCCTTAGCGCGCGCAAGAGCCTGGGCCAGCACTTCCTGTTCGATCGCAATATCCTGCTGCGCATCGCCGGCGCCGCTGACATCACGCCCAACGACACCATCGTTGAAGTGGGGCCTGGGCTCGGCTCGCTGACCCGTATCCTGCTGGCAAAGGCCAGGCGCGTCATCGCGGTGGAGAAGGACGAGCAGATGGCCGGTGTAGTGATGGAGGAGATGGCCTCCGAAAAACTCACCGTCGTCATCGGCGATATGCTGGAGCTTGCGCCGGAGGCCGTCTTGAAGAGCCAGAGGGCCAGGCCTCCTTATAAGGTGGTGGCCAACTTGCCCTATAACGTCGCCACCGCCATCATCCGCGCCTTCCTGGAGTCGGGCGTCCGCCCGACGACCCTGGTGGTCCTGGTCCAGCGCGAAGTGGCGCAGAACATCTCGGCAAAGCCCGGCGATATGAGCCTCCTTAGCGTTTCGACACAGCTCTACGCCGAGCCGAAGATCATTGACCTGGTGAAGCCTGGGAGCTTCTATCCTCCGCCGAAGGTGGAGTCGGCCATCCTGCGGCTGGACGTTCGCCCACAGCCGAAGGTCGTCCCTGCGAAGGAGATGGCAGCCTTCTTCGAAGTCGTTCGTGCGGGCTTCAGCGCCAGGCGGAAACAGCTCGCCAACTGTCTCACGCGGGGGCTCAGCCTGCCCCGAGAGTCGGTCATCGCCGCCCTAGGGGCGGCAAACATCGCGCCGGAGCGGCGGGCGGAGACGCTATCCTTGGAGGAGTGGGGCGCGCTCTATGCAACCCTAAAAAGGGGCGGCGGTGTGTAACGTGTCTGCCCCCTCTCTTTTGTTCTCTCCCACGCAGGGGAGAGAAGGGTCTGAAAAAAATGCTTAGCCTCAAGGCCTACGCCAAGATCAACCTGACGCTGGAGGTCCTCGGTAAGCGGGCCGATGGCTTCCACGAGATCGCCACCGTGATGCAGACGATTGACCTGGCTGACGACCTGACCTTCGCGGAGGCGCCGGACATCTTCGTGGAGAGCGAAGCGGAAGGCATCGCGCCGGAAGAGAACCTGGTGCTCAAGGCGGCCAAGCTCCTGCGATCGCGCCTGGGCGTCAGGTCGGGCGCGCGCATCGGCCTGGTGAAGCGCATCCCCGTCGCCGCCGGACTCGGCGGCGGCTCGACCGATGCGGCGGCGACGCTGGTGGGCCTCTGCCGGCTGTGGGGCAGAGCGGTCCCCAAGGCAGAGCTTTCGGCAATGGCCGCCGAGCTTGGGTCGGACGTGCCCTTCTTCCTCACGGGCGGCACGGCCCTTGCGGAGGGCAGAGGCGAGCGCATAACCGTCTTGCCGCCGCTGCCCGAGTTCTCGCTGGTGATCACCAAGCCGCCGATAGAGCTCGAGAAGAAGACGGCCCGCCTCTATGGCGCGCTCACGCCTACCGATTACTCCCACGGCGAAGCGACGCACCGCCTCCTGGCCGCCATGAAGACGAAATCGCCCCTGAGAGAAGACTTGCTTTACAACAGCTTTGAGCGCGTCGCGGTGAAGGTCTTCCCGAATTTCGAATCGCACCGCCGGCGCTTCGCCGAAGCCGGGGCGAAGCACATCCACCTGGCGGGCAGCGGCCCCACGATGTTCGCCCTAGTGAAAGGCCCCGGCGAGGGCCTTCGCATCACGGTGGTGCTGGAGCGGTCCGGACAGCCCGCTTACCTTGTGAAGAGCATCGCCAAAACCTATAATTTAACCTGATTCCCTTCTGACGTATTCCCCCTAGCGGCACGGTCGTCGGAGGCCTGACTTGCTCAAGACACATAACTGCGGCGACCTGCGCATCAGCCACGCCGGGCAGACCGTGACGTTGGCGGGCTGGGTGAATCGCCGCCGCGACCACGGGGGCGTGACCTTCCTTGATCTTCGCGACCGCTCCGGCCTGGCCCAGGTGGTCATCAACCCGGAGCAGACGCCTGCCTTGAAGCAGGTGGCCGGAGACGTGCGCAACGAGTGGGTTCTCCAGATCAAAGGCACGGTGAACAAGCGCCCGGCAGGGACGGAGAACGCCAAACTGCCCACAGGAACCATCGAAGTGGCGGCTGGGGAAGTGACGGTGCTGAACCAGGCCAAGACCCCTCCCTTTTATATCAACGAAGACTCCCCGGTGGACGATTCCCTGCGCCAGGAGTACCGCTACCTGGACCTACGGCGGCAGCGCATGCAGCACAACATCATCCTGCGCCACAAGCTGGTCCAGCACATCCGGGACTTCCTGAACGCCCGCGACTTCCTGGACGTGGAGACGCCCATCCTCTTCAAGAGCACGCCCGAAGGCGCGCGCGAATACCTGGTTCCCAGCCGCGTCTACCCTGGGAAATTCTTCGCGCTGGCCCAATCGCCCCAACAGCTCAAGCAGATGCTCATGGTGGCGGGCTACGAGCGCTACTACCAGATCGCCCGCTGCTTCCGCGACGAGGACTCCCGCGCAGACCGCCAGATGGAGTTCACCCAGCTGGACCTGGAGATGAGCTTTGTGGAGCAGGAGGACATCCTGCGGCTCATGGAGGAGATCTACACCAGCGTCGCGAAGCGCGTTGCGCCGGAGTTCAAGCTCGCCGCGTCGCCCTTCCCGCGCCTGAGCTATGAAGAGACCATGCGCCGGTACGGCTCGGACAAGCCGGACCTGCGCTACGGCCTGGAGTTAAGCCACATCGAAGATCTCGTGAAGCAGACGGAGTTCGCCGTCTTCAAGGGCGCGGTGGCGGCAGGCGGCGTCATCAAGGCGATCAACGCCCCTGGGATGGCCGCCTATTCCCGCAAGCAGGTGGACGAGCTGACGGAGTTGGCCAAGAGCAAAGGCGCCAAGGGCCTGGTGAGCGCCCAGCTTACCGGGACGGGCGATATCGGATCGCTAAAGGCGGAGGATGTCCGCTCCCCGGTGGCCAAATACCTGCCCTTGGAGCAGGTGAAGGCTATCGCCAATCGCGTGGGGGCCAAGCAGGGCGATATGCTGCTCATCGTGGCGGGCGATGCCAAGAGCACCAACGCCGCCCTGGACGGGATACGGCGCGAGCTTGCCGAACGCCTCAAGCTGGCCGACCCCAAGAGCCTCGCCTATGCCTTCATCATTGACATTCCCCTCCTGGAATGGAGCGATACGGACAAGAAGTTCGTCTCCACGCACCATCCCTTCACATCGCCCAACCTGGCGGATGTCTCCCTGCTGGATACCGCGCCGGGCAAGGTGCGCGCCCTGGCCTATGACCTGGCCTGCAACGGCTATGAAGTGGCCGGCGGCAGCATCAGGATCCACGACCGCGCCCTCCAGCAGAAGATGTTCGGCATCCTGGGACTGGACGCCGATGAGATCCAGGCGAAGTTCGGCTACATGCTCCGTGCCTTCGAGTATGGCGCGCCGCCCCACGGCGGCTTCGCCTCCGGCATAGACCGCTGGGTCATGATCCTGGCGGGCGAGAAGAGCATCGCCGATGTGATCGCCTATCCCAAGAGCAAGAGCGCCTCCGACCTGCTGACCGGCTCGCCCTCTCCCGCAAGCGAAGCCCAGTTGAAAGAGCTGGGGATAGAGATTAGGAAGGCGACGTAGGCATTACGGCGGTCTGTAACGCATTGTGTTACAATTGCCTATGCTCTCCGTTCGCCGTCTTGTCTGGAACCCCGGCAACGTCGCTCATATCGCTCGACACAAAGTCAAACCGGACGATGTTGAAGAGGTCTGTCACACCGAGCCGGTCGCGCAGATGGGAAAGTTCGGACGCCTCCTTGTGCTTGGGCCCACACAAAAGGGGCGCATACTCACGATAGTGCTCGATGCCACTGAAACACCCGGTGTCTATTATGTCGTGACAGCCCGGCCCTCGAGCAGACAAGAGCGCCGCATCTATAGCCAACGAAAGGGAGGCAGGTGACTGAGTTATGGCCAAGAAAAGAGTCCAGGCGACTAACCGCATCCCCACATTTTCGAGCCGGGAAGAAGAGGCCGCTTGGTTCGACAGCCACGATATGGCTGACTACCAGGATGAATTTAAGGTTGCCAAGGTTCGCTTCGCCAAAAATCTCAGCCAGGGAATCACGATCCGTTTCGATGCGCGATCACTGAAGGCACTGAGGATGCAGGCGAGTGAGAAGGGCATCGGACCGACGACGTTGGCCCGTATGTGGATCCTTGAGCGTCTGAGGCAGTCGAGCCGAGTTGCCTCATAGCAACTCGTTGCCCCACACCTACCCGTCCCTCCTTCTGTAAAGTTTCCTCCGCAGGCTGTCTCCTTTGGATGCCCCCACACATCTAAGGTAGTGTCAGCCCTTCGTTGTCCATAAGGAGGGGCTACTGATATAATAGTTCCACTTAGGCCTGTGGAGTCCCCCTCGTGAAAGTCACCGTAGAACAACTTCCCCGTCGTCAAGTCGTCCTCAATATCGAAGCTGAGCAGCCTGAAGTAGACCGCGCCAAGGAACACGCCTATAACCACGTGAGCCAGCGGGTGCGCATCCCCGGCTTCCGCAAGGGCAAGGTCCCCAAGGCGATGCTGGCTCGGTACATCGGCGAGGCTGCCATCATGGAAGAGGCGGTCAACCACCTCATCCCTGAGGTGACCCAGAAGGCCATCCAGGAGCAATCCCTGGAAGCCATCGGCGTGCCGCAAGTGGCCCTGGAGGGTGTGGAGCCCAGCATCAAGTGGAAGGCCACGGTAGACCTGACGCCAAAGGTAGACCTGGCGGGCTACAAGGACATCCGCCTCACGCCCGAGCCTGTGGAAGTCACGGAAGAGCAGATCGTCAAGGTGCTGGAAGATATCCGGTTCCAGAACACGCCCTGGGAGCCGGCGGACCGCCCCTCCCGGATGGGCGATATGGTGACGCTTGATATGTCCGCCGAGTCCGAGGGCAAGCCCATGGGCAGCGATAAGGCCGTTCAATACCGCCTCGTCGAAGGCGCCCAAGCCCCAATCCTCGGCTTCGCCGAAGAGGTTGCCGGGATGAAGGCGGGCGAGACGAAAGACTTCTCCATCGCCGTTCCGGAATCGGACGTGCGCAAGAGCATGGCGGGCAAAACAGTCTCCTTCCGCGTCACGGTCCTGGACGTGAAGGGGAAGACGCTCCCCGCCTTCGATGACGAGTTCGCCAAGGGCGTGGGCGATGGGTATGACTCCATGCAGGCCCTGCGAGACTTCGTCACCAACCGCCTCAAGGAGAACGCCGAGCGGGAAGCGAAAGAGAAGCTGAAGGAGAAGGCCCTGGACGAAGTGGTCGCGAAGGCCGCCTTCGACTTCTCCCCGAACATCACCCAGCGCGAGGCTGAGGAGATGTTCAAGGAGCAGACCGATCGCCTCCAGCGCAGCAAGATCGGCCTGGACGAATATCTCAAGAGCATCGGCAAGAGCCAGAAGGCCCTCATCGAAGAGATGAAGCCCATGGCCGAAGAGCGCATCAAGCGCTCCCTCGCCCTTGCCGAACTGATCAAGCAGGAAAAGGTTGACGTCATCGAGGATGAGATAGACCAGGAACTGAGCGGGCTCATCACCTCGGGCGGCGAGCAGAACATCAAGCAGTTCGAGCGCATCTTCGACAACGAGAACGGCAGGCGGTCCATCCAGCGCACCCTTCAGCAGCGGAAGGTGCTGGATCGGCTCGTCGAGATCGCCACGCAGCAAGCACCGGCCTAACAGCGAGACATGGAGGCTTACCACATGCAGACGCCCAGCAACGTTTACGTCCCCACCGTCATCGAGCAGACGCCCCGCGGCGAGCGCTATTCCGATATCTACTCCCTCCTCCTCCGCGAGCGCATCCTCTTCCTGGGCACGCCCATCAACGATATGGTCGCCAACCTCATCATCGCCCAGCTTCTCTTCCTGGACCGTGAGGACCCGGAGAAGGACATCAGCCTGTATATCAACAGCCCCGGCGGCTCCGTCAGCGCCGGCCTGGCGATCTACGACACGATGAAGCTCCTCCGCTGCGATGTCTCCACCATCTGCGTCGGCATGGCCGCCAGCATGGCCACCGTCCTCCTCTCCTCCGGCACCAAGGGCAAGCGCTTCGCCCTGCCCAACTCCACCATCCACATGCACCAGGCCCAGGGGGGCGCCGGCGGCTCAGCGACGGACATCGAAATCGCCGCCAAGGAGATCCTGCGCCTTCAGGACAAGCTGCGCCGCTTCCTCTCCGACAACACCGGCCAGCCCTACGAGCGCATCGCCCGCGATTCCGACCGCGATTTCTACCTGGACGCCCAGCAGGCCAAGGAATACGGCCTTGTTGACGATGTCCTCACAGGCAAACAAGCAAAGATAGCCGCCGTCCGCTAGACAGCCTTCCCTTCCGGCATACCACTACGTAAGGAGCCGAATGGCGACGACGACACCACCACCTCCCCCTCCACGCGGGCCCCGGGCGCAGTACGAATGCTCGTTCTGCGGCAAGGCGCAGGCGCAGGTCAAGCGCCTCATCGCCGGGCCGGGCAAGGTCTACATCTGCGATGAGTGCGTGACCCTCTGCCAGCGCATCATTGGCGAGCAGGCCCCCGCGGCGGCCGCTCCCGCAAAGGGCTCGCCCGTCGGCAGCCTGACGCCCCACCGCATCTACGAGCAGCTGAGCGAGTACGTCGTCGGCCAGGAGAAGGCCAAGAAGGTTTTGAGCGTCGCCGTCTACAACCACTACAAGCGCGTCAAGACCGGCGGCCAGCCCGGCGCCATCGAGGTTGATAAGAGCAACATCCTCCTCGTCGGGCCCACCGGCTCCGGCAAGACGCTCCTCGCGCAGACCCTGGCCAAGATCCTCGATGTCCCCTTTGCCATCGCCGACGCCACCAGCCTCACCGAGGCCGGCTACGTGGGCGAGGATGTGGAGAACATCCTCCTGCGCCTTATCCAGGCCGCCGAATGGGATATCTCCAAGGCGGAGATCGGCATCGTCTACATTGACGAGATTGACAAGATCGCGCGCAAGGGTGCGAACCCCTCCATCACCCGCGATGTCTCCGGCGAAGGCGTCCAGCAAGCCCTTCTCAAGATCATCGAAGGCTGCACTGCCAACGTCCCCTCGCAGGGCGGCCGCAAGCACCCCTACCAGGAGTTCCTGCAGCTCAAGACGCACAACATCCTCTTCGTCTGCGGCGGCGCCTTTGAAGGCCTGGAGAAAATCGTCGCCAAGCGCCGTGGCCAAGGCCCTGCCGCCATGGGCTTCCGCTCCACCGATGGCGTCAACCCCATCCGCAACCTCCAGGAAGAGGCCTACCAGCAGCTCCAGCACCTTATCCCCGACGACCTCATGCAGTTCGGGCTCATCCCCGAGTTCGTCGGCCGCCTGCCTGTCTGTGTGGGCCTGGAGGCCCTGAACCGCGACTCCCTGGTGCGCATCCTCATCGAGCCCAAGAACGCCCTCATGAAGCAGTACCAGCGCCTCCTCGCCCTCGATAAGGTAGACCTGGTCTACGATGAGAAGGCGCTCCAAGCCGCCGCCGATGAGGCCCTCAAGCGCAAGACCGGCGCGCGCGGCCTCCGCACCGTCATCGAAGAGACGCTCATGGACGTGATGTACATGATCCCCTCCATGACGGACGTGCGGAAGTGCGTCATCACGGAAGAGACGGTCCGCTCCAAGCGCCAGCCCCTGCTCCTTACGGGCAACGGCCAGCCCGCCCAGATGCCGGAGCAGAAGACGGCGTAGGGCTCAGCCCTTCAGCACCGCCTCGATCTCCGCCGTCAGGTCCAGACCCTTCACCGGCCTGCCGCTTGCGTCCGTCACGGCGCCGCCCTGCAGGCGCAGCCTGCCGTCCGCAAAGGCGCGCAGCGTCTCCACCAACAGGGGCCGTTCCCGCAGCGCCCCCTGCTCCCGTATCACCTTGAAGAGGGGCAGCTCCTCCCCTGGGCTCTTCTCCAGGTAGGCTATCCGCCTGCCCTCCACCGCCCTCCAGTGGACATCGTACAGCGGCCCGAGCAGCGAAAAGGTGCAATACGTGACCGTCGGGCCCTTGTCCATCTCCTCCGTCACGTAAAAGACCGTATTGCCGCTGTGCGTCACCTTCTTCTCGATCAGTTCCCAGATCACCTGCTGCCACATCCCCACGGGGCCGCCCGGCGCCGCCGGGTGCAGGTTGATGGAGGGGTAGCGCCTGCACATCTCCGGGCTGAAGATGTGCAGGTAGCCCGCCAGCACGCACAGGTCGTGCTTGTAGGGGGCCAGCTTCTGCATCACTTCGCCGTAGTAATTGTCCCGCCATGCCGGATCGTCGCCCGCTCGGGCCTTGAACTTGCGGAAGGAGTGGGTCACCAGGGGGTAGCCGTAGCCGCGCACCATCTGGAAAAAGCCGTCCGTCGGCTCGAACTCCCCCTGGTCCCGGTTGCTGAAGACAAAGGTGACCTTCGCCTTCAGCCGCCCCGATCGGATCGCCTCGTGGATCGCCTGCAGGAGCTGGCGGGAGCCCTGCCCGCGCCCAGTCGCGAAGAGGCCGATGTGAAAGTCGTTCGCCATTGGCTAGGAAGGCTTGATCCGGTAGCCCAAGAGCTTCTTGCGGTAGGTGTTGAACTTGCTCACGCCGTGCACCAGCGGCGTCGAGCGCCTGGCGCGGATCCTGGCGTGTCCCAGGGCCGCCTTGAACTCCTGCGGCCCGTCGAAGTCCGGCATCTCCACAGAGACATGCCCCAGTTCCCAGGCGCAGTGGGCGTCGCTCCCCGCGCCGGTAACGAAGCGGTGCTCCTTCGCGAAGTCCAGGGCGCGGTTGGAGTCGCGGAGGAGGGTGGTGCGCGCGTTGAAAATCTCGACGATGTCAACGTAGGGAAGGATAGGCTCAAAGACCTCGCGCTTCAGCACATAGCGCCGCACGCGGTCGAAGGGGTGCGGGATGGAGACCAGGCCGCCCTGCTCCTTGATCCGCTTGCACGTCTCCAGCGGCGAAAGGCCCGGAGGGATCGTCTTTTCCAGAAAGAAGCCCGTGATCTCGCCGTGGGTCGTCTTCACTTCTTCGGCGACGATGACCTTGAGCTCAGGCGGCGCGAGACTCTTTACGGCCAGGGCCCCCTCTACGTTGTTGTGCTCCGTCACCGCGATGCAGGTGAGGCCCACCTTGAGCGCCCGCGCCACCAAGGATTTGGGGGGCGTCACGCAGTCCTTGGAGTACCACGTGTGCATGTGGAAGTCGCCGCGGACGGGCGTCGGGACGGCTCCCTCAGGCATCGTCGTCCTCGTCCATCGCCGCATCCTCGTCCTGCCCCGTCGCACTCGCGAAGGCCGCCTGAAGCTCGGAGATCTTCAGCTCGGCGGTGTCCAGGCGCTGGGAGCAGACCTTCGCAAGGCGCATCCCTTCCTCGTAAAGGGAGGTCGCCTGCGCCAGGCTCAGGTTGCCGCCCTCCAGTGCCTGCACCGTCTCTTCCAGCCTCCGAAAGGCCTCCTCGAAGGAAGGCTCTTTGCTATTGCTCACTTTCGCCATGCAAACCCCTTGCTCCTCAGGCCCATTCATCCTACACGATGAGCTACCTTCGCGGTAGTGACGAGCCTGAACAACGCCCGCCCCTGTGAACCATTACGCGGATTCGGCTGTTTTTCTCTTGACTGCGGGGAATTTGATTGCTATAACACGTGTCGACATTTGTCTGTAAGCAAGGTTCCGTTCCGATAGAAAGTCATGGAGGTCTCATGATCCGATCACTCACAAAGAAATCGTGGCTCGCCCTCTCGATCGCCGTCATCCTGGCGATGGTCTTGGCCGCCTGCGGCGGCGACGACGAAGAAGAGCCGACACCGGCGCCCACGCGCCCACCTGCCGCCACGGCCACCACCGCCCCCGCCCCCACGACCCAAGGGCCGACGGCCACTCCAGCGCCGACGCCGACACCTGCGCCCACCTCGACACCCACGCCGCGCCCCATCAAGACCGGCGGCACCTTCAACATCCGGATCTCCGGCGCATTCGGCAACGAATGGGACACCTATTCCACATCAGGGCAGTTCTCGGCCATCATCCTGCAGAACCTGCTCAACAACCTCACCTACATTGACGCGGTGGACGGCTCCACCATCCGCACCGACCTTGTGGAGCGCTATTCCATCAGCGCCGATGGCAAGACCATCACCTACAACCTCCGCAGAGACGTGAAGTGGCACAACGGCGCCCCCTTCACCTCCAAGGACGTCAATTTCAGCTTCACCCGGGCCAAGAACGGCACCGACCCCAAGGCCCAGGCTATGCTGCCGCGCCTCCGCTCCATCCAGTCCTTCGCCGCGCCGGACGATTACACCTTCACCGTCACCCTCTCGCAACCGAGCGCTTCGATCATTTACGCCCTCTCCACGCCCTTCATGCTCATGTACTCAGCCGATTCGCAAGACGTGCAGGGCGCGTGGAAGCAGAACCCCATCGGCACCGGCCCCTTCAAGTACAAGAAGTTCGAAGCGAACGTCGTCACGGAGTTCGTGAAGAACCCCGATTACTGGAAAAAGGACGCCGCAGGCCGGGCGACGCCTTACCTGGACGGCATCACCTACCAGTTCATCACGGATCAGGCCCTCACCTTCGCCGCCTTCCGCGCAGGCCGTCTCGATTGCACCTGCGGCTATAGCAGCGACATGCTTCCCGAGCAGAAGGACGAAGCCCGCAAGTCCATCCCGAACGTCAAGATCGGCAATAGCGCCAGCATGAACATCCTCTTCTTCGGCTCCCGCGGGCCTCTGGCAAACGCGAAGGTCCGCCAGGCCATCAGCGTCGCCATTGACCGCAAGACCATCGCCGATATCGTCCGCGGCGGCGGCCTCCGCTATCCGCCGACCTGGCTCGTGCCGGAAAAGATGGGCGGCAAATTCACCCTCACGGATGCAGAGCTCCTGCGAACGCCCGGGTTCCGCCTCCAGAACAACGCAAAGGACCCGGCGGATTTCGAGCTCTCCAAGCGGCTCTTCCAAGAGGCGGGCGTAGACCCCGCGTCTCTGAACCTCGTCGTCATCGGCGTTCCCCAGCAGGCCGATTACACAGAAGCCCTCGTCACCCTCCTCGGCAAGGCAGGCATCAAGACCACCCTCCAGGTCATCGCGGCCACCGCCGACCGGACCGCGCGCCTCCTCCGCAACGACTTCGATATCGGCACCGCCGGCGGCGGTCAGACGTTGGACGACCCGTACGACCAGATCGTGAACTACATCTCCTCCACAGGAGCCAACAACTACGGCAAGCTTGCCAACCCTGACCTGGACAAAATCCTCGCCGACCAGGAGCAGATGCTGGACTTCGCGAAGCGGCGCGACATGGTCTGGGACCTCCAGCGCAGGATGTTCGAGTGGGCGACCTTTGTCCCATTCGCCGAGCTGACCACCGTCTTCGGCGTGCATCCCTACGTTGAAAACCTTCCGGTTTCCCGCGCCTTCGTCGTCAGCTCCGCTCACAAGTTCGAAAACGTCTGGCTGAATAAGTAGCGTCGGATCTGTGGCATCGATGCGGGCGGCCGGATATCCGGCCGCCCGCATCGATTGTGAAAAGCCTGCCGTTTGCGAAGGAGGTGGAGCGGCGCCTAACCCGGCTTCTGCTCCCGCGCCCGCTTTAGGGAGGAGCGCACGTGCTCCGTCAGCGGCAGGATGGCGAAGGTCCCCAGCGCCCGCGCGACCTCATGCTCCCCTGACCGTATCGTGGCCTCCGCCATCGCGAACCGCTCCGTGATTCGGATCACCTTCGCCTCCGCCTCCAGCCGTCCGCCCTTGGCCGCTCGTAGGAAGTTCAGCTTCATCTCCAGCGTCGCTGAAGAGGTCTTCCTGTTCAGCATGTCCGTCGCGATGGCCAGGCCCATCGCCGCATCCGCCAGGGCGAAGGAGACGCTGCCGTTCACATAGCCGTTCGAGTTCATGTGCCGCTCGTCTATCTCCACCGCCACCAGGCTGGAGCCGTGGGCCACCTTCACGGGCCGTATCCCCAGCTTCGACCCGAACGGGTCAACGGATATGCGCGACATATCGAACTGCTTCACGGCGGCCTCCACGGCTGGACTGGAAACGAGCCGCCGGAATCCTACCATGCCGAGCGCGGGCTGCGTGGATCTAAGGCAATACAAAATAGGAGGGCGGACACTTCGCCCTCCTATTTTGTGCTCCTTCGCGCTTAGGCCGCTTGGGCCAGAGCTGTCGCCATTGGCTGCTCTTGGGTCTGTGCCGCCTTGGCCAGCATATAGTTGGATGTGACGCGCAAATGACTCCGCGCCTTGGCGCACGCATGCCGCAGCGAGACGAGCTGGGCCCTGGGCACCTTCACCCGCCCGTGCTGGTGCGTCTCCCCGCACGCGCATTGGGCGCCGCTGCGGCTGTGCGTCAGCTCGCTCTGCTTCGCCGCCTCGTGGTACAGCTCGATCGCCTGCACCAAGTGCCGCTGGGCGCGCTTGCCCCGTATCGAGCGAGGCGCCGGTATGGATTGCACCGATTGGAGGACCGTGGGGAACCATTGGGAGACGGTGGAGAGAGAGCCTACCTCCCGCTGGGTCGGGTTCCCGTCCAGCACAGCCTTCACCAGGTCCACCTGTGTGCGGACCCAATGGTAGGCTCGGGACATCCGTCGCAGCCACTCTCCGTCCGGCATCGTCTCTTGCGTGAGCTCCATCGCCGCCTCCTACTCCGTTCGTTCGGCCCCAGGCTCTGGGATCGTAAGGAATCGGGACATCCGCCTCGGCAGGCCGGTGAGGGGGCGCTAAGCCGAGGCGGATGTCCCGCCCCCACGTGACTACTCTACAGCGCGCCCTCTTCCGTCACTACGGAGGGCTCCACCAATTTCCGCTGGTGGCGCGGCCCTGATGGGCTCCATCGCCTCCGCCGCTGGCTGGAGGCGCGCTATCCACCAGCATCGGCCGTGCCTGCCTGCGGTGTCATGCGGGAAGGCATGCAATCTGCTGCAGGATTGCGGCAGTGGCGGAGAGGCATGCCTTTGCGCTATCCTTCGCCCCAGCGTTGGAGGTGCCTATGCCGGTGAAGCCCCTTGAAGCCCTGGCCGTTCGGGAGGCCAAAGACTCCCGAGGCGTCCACTATCGCCTAACGGACATCATCGGCGGCCCCATGAAGGACGACCGCCTTCCCCAGGCCTACATCACGGAGGTGACCAACCCCGGCGGCACCCTGCCTCCACACTTCCATCGCGTCAACCAGTACCACGTCTATATCGGCGGCTCCGCCACCGTCGGCAAGCAGGCCGTGCAGGGCCTCACCCTGCACTATGTGGATGGCTATACCCCGTACGGCCCTATCGTCGCCGGGCCGGAGGGCATCGAGTTCCTCGTCATCCGCATCCACGCCGAAGGCGGCCTCTTCGCCATGCCCGAATCACGGGACAAGCTGGCACGTAAGGCCGGGCGCAACCTCGTCGTCCCTGCCGATATGCCCGCCATCCCCGCCGCAGGCGTCAGCCGCCGCGACTTCCTGGAGCGCGAAGATGGCGTCAAAGCCTCCGGCCTGGCCTTTGCCCCCGGCGCCTCCACCGCTGGAGCCTCTCCCAAGGGCACTGGCGGCCACTGCTACGCCGTCATCGAAGGCTCCATCATCTGTGATGGCACGCCCCTTGGCAAAAAGGCCTGTATCCACATCACCCCCAGCGATCCTCCTCCGCTCCTCTCCGCTGGCCCCGGCGGCGCCCGGCTCCTCCTCCTCCAGTTCCCCCGCGAAGTTCCGCCGGCCTAAGCGAGCCGCATGCGCCCGCCGGATATCAACCACGTCGCCCTTACCGTGGAGAGGCGCATTCTCACCGGCGAAGGCCGAGAAGAGCTCAAGCATTTCCTTGGCGAAGTCTTTGGCTGGAAACCCCTCGACTACCTGACCATAGACGGCAAGCGCCTCGTCTTCCACCTCTACCAGATGACCCAGCTCCTCTACCTCGTCTCCGGCCCTACGCCCGCCATCGCCCCCTCCGGCGACCACTTCGGCATCCGCGTCTATGAGCGCGAGACCATAGACAAGATGGCCGCCTCGGCTCGGGCCTTCAAAAAGACCCACCCCAATCTCACCGTCACCCCCGTTCGCCGGTTCACGGACACCCCCCGCGTCACCGGCTGGAGCACCTACATCCGTTATCTTCTGCCACTGACCATAGAGGTCCAGTACTTCATAGAAAAGGCAGGAGCTGCCTCTACCTACACCGCCTGGGCCAAGCGTGGCTAGCGTGGCTTCTGCCTAGGCAAAGGAACGCAACAATGCCGCCGAAACACCCTGCTGGCGTCGTCGTCGTCTTCACCGATTGCACATCGCCCGCCCACATCGCCGACTACAACAAGTGGTATGACGAGGTTCATGTCCCCGATATCCTTAGCTCCGGCATCTATTACACCGCTACCCGCTTTGAGAACGCCGCCCCAAAGCCCGGCGACCCTATCTACCTCTCCCTCTACTACACCACCCGCTCCGACCTGGATAAGGCCTATGAAGAGCTCCGCGACCACGATCGCAAGATCAAGATGACCCTCTCGCCGCACCTCTTGGGCAGATACCGAGAGAACTACAGGTTCATCGGCGCGAAGGATGCAGGGAAAGGGCGCCCTGCCCGCGTCACCGGCCTCTATGTGGAGATGGGGCGCTGCAGGGAGCCGGGCAAGGAGGCCCAGGCCGAGCGGTGGTACATGAATACCTACGCCACTGCCCTGCTCAAGACCGGGGCCTTCCAGCGCGTTGAGCGATTCGAGCGCAACAATCCCTTCCCCGGCGATGGCCGGTACATTTCATTTTATGAGACAACGTCTCAAGACGCTACCGACGCAATCGCCAAAGGACTCGCGCGCAGCCCGAGGTCTCCCCTCTACGATGTCACCTTCGCCCGCCCCTTCCGTCGCATCGGCCTGGATCGGTATTCGGCCGTCGCCGTTTCGGCAGGCTTGGAGCGGGCATAGACCTGGATAACGGGCCGCTGAGGCGAGAGGTTACCGCCCACAAGGGTTGACAGCGCTCGCCCTATCGGTTTAGCTAATGGGCACCTTGTTCCGCGACGCCGTTCCGCAACACCAGATGTGGAGGTCACCGTGATTACACGATTCCGCCTGCTGACCCTCGTCTCCCTTATGACTATCGTCGGGCTGGTCATCGTCGCCTGCGGTGGCGGGGATGATGATGAGCCAACGGTTGGGCCTACTGCCACGCCCCAGATCGTCATCGCTACCCCCACGCCGGCGCCCACGCGCCCGCCTGGCCCCACAAACACCCCGGTCGTCGTCGTTCAAACGGCCACGCCAACGCCGCAGCCCGGTCTTGGCGCGCAAACGGACGCTATCAAAGGCTTCCGCTGGATTCAGAACCAACCGAACTGGAAGGCCGCTCCTCGGCGCGGCGGCACCCACACCTACGCCAACAGCGCCCAGCCCGCCTCCCTTGACCCCGTCCTTAGCCGCTCCTTCACCACCATGGCGGCCACCACGCCTGTCTATAGCCAGCTGGTCCGCTGCGCCGTTGCCCCTAACCAGAAGGTCGGCGATATTAGCACCTGCACTCCGGAGGCCGATGTAGCCGCCTCCTGGTCCCAGACGGGCAATGGCAAAGTCTGGACCTTCAAACTGAACCCCAACGCCGCTTGGCAGAGCCCGGCCGCCAGCGCCTTCGGCTATGATGCCAAGCTCGCGCCCCTCTACGGCCGCAAATTCGTGGCCGATGATGCGGTCCACAGCATCAACTATTGGCTCGGCAGGCTCAAGAAGGCCGATGGCTCTCCCCAGCCAACAGTGACGCAGGGGCCCCACTGGTCCAACATTGATACCCTCCGCGCCGTTGATTCCGCCACGCTGGAAGTCACGGTCAAAGCTGCCGACCCCTACTTCCCCAACTCCTTGGCCGATTTCCAGTCCCGCCTCGTCCCGCCGGAGGTCTTCGCCCTCGATGGCGATTACACCAAGCGCGCCGTCGGCTCCGGCGCCCTCATCATGGATAAGTTCGATCGCCCTGTTCGCACGGAGTTCGTCGCCAACACCAAGTTCTGGAAGAACGGCGCCGATGGCAAGCCTCTCCCCTACATAGACCGGCATAACCTCGTTATCCTCACCGCCACGCTGGCCCGCTCCGCCTTGATTACAGGCCAGGTGGATAGCGCCCTCAGCATCGGCCTCGTCACACCTGCCGATGCCGTGAACTTCGGCCGCCAGTGCCAGTCCTGCCAGATCGTCGAAATGTTCAGCGCCAAGAGCATCTACGGCTTGGGCTTCAAGACGGATGGCGCAGGCGCCGCCTTCGCCGATATCCGCTCCCGCATCGCCATCGGCAAGGCCGTGGACTGGCAGGGCATCATCAACAACGTCTTCACCGGCGCAGGCCGCCTTGTTCCCAACACCGTCTCCACCGGCATCATGTACGATGAAAACCCCGCCCTCGCCAAGTTCGCCGAAGGCTTCGCGAACGACGATGAGAACCCCTGGGTCTTTAACCCCGCCAAGGCCAAGGAGCTTTGGGTCGCCTCCGGGCGCAGGCTTGGCGAGACGGTGAACCTGATCTTCAACCCATACACCAACCTGCCTAACACCGTCTTGGCCGTCGTCGGCGATATCGAAAAGAACCTGGGCATCTCCATCAAGGTGAACCAGGTCTCCGATATCAACGTCTACTACGCCGCGGTGGGCTATAACCCGGGTCAACCCCATCAGAACTTCGATGGGCTCACCGTTTACTTCACCCAGCCCCTGGCCACTGCCGCCCAGGACTTGGTCACCCTCACCCGGAGCAACGCCGCCAACTTCATGGAATACAACAACGCCCGCATAGATGATCTGGCCGCCGAAGCCGCCCGCGGCGTCACCGATGAGCGCATGCGCCAGATTGCCCTTGAGGTCTGGAGCCTTGAAAAGAAGGAGCTGAAGCGCCTGCCGCTCCCGGAGCCGGCCCGCTACATCACCTATTCGGGACGTCTGCGCAACTCCTACCAGCAGTCCGCCGGCGGCGAGGCCTTCCACCAGGGCGGTCACCTGGCGGAGGTCATCTGGCTCGCCTCCTAGCAGCGGCTCTTTCGAAATGAGAGAGGCCTCGGGCATCGCGCCCGGGGCCTCTGCATGTACCGACGGCGTGAGGGGCTACGCCGTCAGCGTGGTGGAGTAGTCGTTCACCTTGATCGTGTACGTCTTGCCCGGCGTCAGCGACCCGATGCTCACCGAATTGGTGGAGTACCCGTAGATCGTCGTGCAGGCCATCATCGGGCTGCTGGGCATGAGGTTATACACCTGCACCTCTACCGTTGACGTCGAGTCCTCAACCACCCAGCTGACGTGCCCGAATTTCGCGCATCCGCTTGGCAGGCCGGAGGTGATGTTCAGCACATACTGCGCCGGGTAGGACTTCAACATAACGATGGTGACCTTCTCTATCGGTGCGGGGATCGCCTGCGCCTTCGGCTTGCTGCTGGGAGGGTTATCGGGCGTGCAGGCGTTGATATTGTGGATGGGATTGCAGACGGCGGGGTCAATGCCCTCGTTTGACCGCACTACGCGGCCAGGTCCATCCGGCGGCGTCTGCGCAGGCTTGCGGCTATAGGCGTCCGCTTCCGTCGAACACGCAGTCACGATGAAGAGCCCCGCGAGCGCCAGCGCGGAGATTGGGAAGAGGAGATGTCTTCGCATCGCGCTACCTCCCACCCATGGTCCGGCGGCTCGCCGTAACGGCTACGCGGGCCACCGCCATCTGATAGCGTGGGGGGACGTGCATCGCCCATAGCGCCTTGATAAGGGGTTCGATCCAGTTCTGCATACCGGGCCTCCAAATCTATCTAGGAAAAGTGCTTTCACTAGATATGACGGAGACCCCCGCCCAAATGTTCCCGAGCCCGACTTGCCCGATAGAAGGTCAATGGTGGGGAACTAGAGGAGGCCGATAGCCGCCGCTGACAGTCTTCTTGGTCGCCCAGGTCTCTGGGTTGACGAAGAGGTTTCGCAGATGCAGATGCAGATGCAGATGCACGGTTAAAGCACTTCTTTCAGGAAAGAGGCCACCGCCTTGGCAAAGAGCTTCGGTTGGTCTCCCTGAACGGTATGCCCGGCGCCGGGGATGTGCACGGAGCGTCCCTTGGGTAGCGTCTTCGCCAGTTTGTCCGCCCCCGCGCAGTCCAGGACGTTGCTCTTCTCACCGTGGACCACAAGCGTTGGGCAGGGGATCTTCTTCACTTCTGCCCAGAGCTTGCCATAATGCATTAAGGCCTCCTCTGCCCCTCCGCGCTGCTTGAGGTTCGGCGAGATGGCATGCTTCCACGTCCACTTCCCATCGGGGCGCTGCTTCAGGGCGTGCATCAGGCTGTAGCGCAGCCCGTTTCGCGGGCGCGCGGGCAGAAACTTCAGCGATTCGTCCAGCGCGTGTTCTATCGAATCGAAGACACGGCTGTCTTGGAGGAACCGGCCCGTCTCCTCCATCCCCTTCTTGCTGATCGCAGGCGCCACGTCCACGATGACGACGGCCTGGAGCCGCTCCGGATACTTGCCTGCATAGGCCATCGTATTCAGCCCGCCCATGGACATCCCGATGATCACCAGCTTCTTCAGCCCTAAGCCTTCGATGGCCGCCTTCACGTCTTCCCGCTGGTCAAAGGGCATCAGGTCCGCATCTTTAGGGCAATCCGTCTCACCATGGCAGCGCTGGTCCAGGGCGTAGCAGTGGTACTGCTGGCGCAGCTGGAGACAGGTCAGATCCCAGGTGTGGGCTGTCTGGTTGCCGCCGTGGAGGAAGAGGATGGTGGTCCCCTTGCCTCCCCAATCCAGATAGTGCATCTTCAGGCCGTTCGCCTTCACAAAGCCTTCCTTCGGCGGCGAGGCGTCCTTGAACGTCAAACCGAATGTCTTTGCCGCCGCCGCTAGCGCCCGCTCAAGCTCTTCTTTCGTGTGCATCAGGCCTTCCCTCTTCCAATGACCTTTGCCTGCTCCAGGGCTTCGATCTGCTCTAAGCTATACCCCAGCTCCCGCAGCACCTGCTCCGTATGCTGCCCCAGCACCACCCCCGGCTTCGCCACCCCCGGAGTCAGCGAAAGCCGGCTCAACGGCGCAAGGCGCGGGTAATCGCCGAAGATGGGATGCGAGACATCGGCGATGAAGCCGTTCTCCGTGAAGACCGGCGACTTGTAGATGCCGCTGAAAATCGGCCCTGGCTCCACCTTCACACACGGCACGTCCAGCGGCGCAAAGAGTTCCTCCCACTCCTGCGCCTTCCGGGTCGCCAGGGCGCTGCTCAGGAGCCCGGTGAGGACGGGATCGTTCCTCTGCCGGGAGGCTCTATCGGCGAAGCGCGGGTCCGCCGCCAGTTCCGCCTTGCCGGGCACCGCTGGCGCGAGCGCCTTCGCGAAGCCCTGCCAGTCCTCTTCCTGGAGGCAGGCCACCATCACCCACCCGTCAGCGGCTTGATAGAGCCGATCCAGCGCGTGGAGGCCGTTCAGGTCGGCGTCCGTCCTCTGCACCGGCGGCTTCTTGGCGTACTGGACCATCTCCGCCGCATTGCACTGAGCCGCCGTGCCGATCATCGTCGTCAGCATCTCCTGCGCCGTCCCTGTCCGGTCGCGCGTCACCAGCCCCAGCAGCAGCGCCGTGCCCACGCCGAGGGCGGCCAGCCCGTCCGGGTTTCCGCCGCCCGTCGTCGCCACCCGCAGGCGCGTCGTCAGCGCCTTCAGCTCTTCCATCGTGATCTTGTTCGGGTCCGGGTTCTGCGCCTTCGGCCCCGCGATAAGGAAGCCGTAGCCCATCCCCGCGCCGATGGTGGAGGCATAGGCCGGGATGCGACTGTACGGGCCGTCCACGCCATAGGCTGGCGCGTTCAGATAGATCAGGTTCGGGTTCAGATGGCGGAGCGTTGGGTAGTCCAGCCCCATCCGTTTCGTCACTCCGCCGCGGAAGCTCGTCATAAGCAGATCGGCCCTCTTCACCAGTCGCCGTGCGATCTCCATCCCCTCTGCCGTCTCCAGGTTGACTGCGACGCTTCGCTTTCCCTCCAGCACCTTCACCGCCGCCGTCTCCGGTATCGGCATCGCGATGCGCATGTCGTCGCCGCGCAAGGGTTCCAGCTTCACCACCGTCGCGCCGAGCGAGGCCAGGATCGTCAAGCCGTAGGGCGCGGCGTAGAAGTGCCCAAGCTCGATGGCCGTGATGCCTTCCAGCGGCGCTCTGCCTTTGACGTTTGCCGCCCCATTTGGGGCAGGCTTAGGGGTGGCGTAGGGCCGCCCTAAGATTTCCTTCGTGTGCTGGCCCAGGTCGGGCGCCGGGACTGGCGGCGGGGCTGGCGTCGCGTAGAGCTTCACCATCGGCGCAAGCTGGCGCGTCTTCCCGAACCTCGGGTCCTCCAGCTCGATCACATGGCCGTTATGAAGCATCTGCGGGTGCCGCGTCGCCTCCTCCGGCGAAAGGAACACCTCCATCCCCACGTCCGGGTGCTGCTTGAAGTGCTCCTGCCACTCCGCCAGCGTCCGCGAGCGCACCGTGTTCAGCAGCAACTCCCAGAAGCGAACGGAGTCGGCGTAGGTCTCCATCTCAGGCGCGTTTTTGAAGGCCGGGTCCGCCTGCAGCGTCGCTTCGATCCCAAGCCCCCGCTCGAGCGCCTTCCACAGGTGCGGCGCCGTCTGGGAGAACTGCACCCAGCGCCCGTCCTTCGTCATCGCCACCATCAGCCGGAAGGCGTAGGAGGTGATGGGCGTCCCCGCCACCGGCACCATGGGCGTCACCTTGTAGGCCTCCGGGTATTTCTCGCACAGGTATTCGATGAATCCCATCCACGGGTCGTGGGAGGCCCAGGCCTGGATCAGCGTCGTCTCCACCTTCTGCCCCAGCCCCGTCTTCTGCCGCACGTGCAGCGCCGCCAGGATGCCTTGGAGCGCCGTCTGCGCCGCGCTGAACCCGGCCGCCGGCAGCGGGCTGAAGGCCGGCCCCGGCCGCGGCGCCAGCGACTTCATATGGTCGGAGGCCCCGATTTTCGCGTGCACGATGGCCTCATACCCCTTCAGGCGGGCGTAGGGACCTCTCTTGCCGAAGGCCGTGATGCCGCAGTGGATCAATCCTGGGTTGTCCTGGGAAAGGGCCTCATAGGTCAGCCCCAGCCGCTCGGCCACTCCAGGGCGAAAGGTCTCCACCACGATGTCCGCGCTCGCCGCCAGGCGCTGGGCTTGGGCCAGCTCCTGCGGGCGTTTGAAGTTCAGGACAACGCTCTTCTTCCCGCGGAACCACATCGGAAAGCCGGCATGGCGGCGGATTGGGTCGCCCTCCGGCGGCTCGATCCTGACCACCTCGGCGCCGTAATCGGCAAGGAATTGTGTGGCGACTGCGCCCGCGTACCCCCAGCTGAAATCAACAACGGTCAATCCGCCTAGGGGGCCTGCCATGGGGCGCCCCTACCGCTTCTTCGCCGGAGCTTTGCCCTTCGCCTTCCCGGCGGGGGCCGTCTTCGCTCGCACGAATCGCGGCAGCACGGTCTCGTTCGCCGTCTCCCATACCACCTGCACCGGCATGCCGATCTTGATCTCTTCCAGCGGCGTCTCTATTAGGTTGCTGATGAGCCGCACGCCCGGCGCGTCCGGGAACTCGACGACGATGACGTTGTACGGCACGTACTCGGCCACTTCGGGCAGGACGGCATGGTAGGGAAGCGTGAAGGTGAAGATGGTGCCCAGGCCCTTGCTCTTCACCCACTCCGTCTTGTTGGAGCCGCAGTGGCGGCAGCCGTAGCTCGGCGGGTGGCGGAACTTCCCGCAGGAGGCGCACCGCTGGAAGCGCAGCTCGCTCTGCTTGCAGTAGTCCCAGAACGGCTTGGTGTGCATGTCGGCCCCAAGGTGGGCCAGGCTGGGCAGGAAGTATGGCTTTTTGGATTGGGTGGTCATGGCCTATCTCCTCAGGATCATGGAGCTGGTGGGATGGTTGCTGGGCCCGGAGGTGACCAGCGCGATCTCCGCGCCCTTCACCTGGCTGGTGGAGGTGCCGCGCAGCTGCTTCACCGCCTCCACCATGTGCGTCATCCCCAGCAGGTAGACCTCGGAAAGGTTGCCCCCGTGGGTATTCACCGGCAACCTGCCGTCCGGCCACCTGATGCCGCCCTTCTCCACAAAGGAGCCGCCCTCGCCCGGCTTGCAGAAGCCGTAGTCCTCCAGCTGCATGATCACCATGCCGCTGAAGTGGTCGTACATCTCCGCCACGTCAATGTCCTTGGGGGTGATGCCCGCCTGGGCGTAGAGGCGCTTGGCCAGGTGCGCATGCCCCGCCGAAGTGTAAAGCGGCTCCGGCGAGTTCTGCCCCGTCAGCCCGTGGCCCCAGGCCGTATCGCCGCCCATCGCCGCCGCCATGATGTAGACCGGCTTCTGCTTCAGGCTCTTCGCTCGCTCGGCGGAAGTCACCAGCACCACCACGCCGCCGTCGTTCTCCTGGCAGTAGTCAAAGAGGCGGAAGGGGTCGGAGATCATCCGCGAGTTCTGGTGGTCCTCGATCGTCATCGGCGCGCGCATCAGCGCCTTCGGGTTCCGCGTGGCGTGGAAGCGCTGGGCCACGGCCACCTCCGCCAGGTGCCGCGGCGTCGTCCCGTACTTGTGCATGTGGCGGCGGTAGATCATGGACATGATTTGCCCCGGCGCCAGCAGGCCGAAGGGCCGCGTGAAATCGCTGTCCGGGTCGGCGGCGCGCGCCCGCCCGTAGGAGGCCCCGAAGCGCATGTGCGGCGGCTGGGTGATCACCTTGTAGCACATCACCGCCTTGGCATAGCCCGCCAGGATCGCCGCCGAGGCGTTGGCGATGGCCCCGCAGCCGCCCCCGCCCCCGCCGCCGAAGACCATGGAAGAATAGTTGAGGTTCGGGATGCCGAGCGCCGGCGCCAGCACGCTGGGGTCGTTCGCGTCCATCGAGTAGCTGGAGAAGCCGTCTATGTCCGTGCGCTTCAGCCCCGATTCCGCCAGCGCGATGTCCAGCGCCTCCCGCAGTTGGTCTATCTGGCTCCGTCCGTAGAACTCGCCGCGCAGGCCGTACTTCGTCGTGCCCACGCCGACGATACACGTCTTGTCCTTCATGCTCATGGTGCAGGCGCTCCTAAAGGTGGTGGTGCGTTCAGAACTTGAAGAGCTTGGCCGCGTTCCCGTTCACGATCTGCTTCGTCTCCTCCAGCGGCACGCCCTTGAACATGGAGGCGATAGCCTCTTGCGAATGGGGCCATGTCCCTTCATGGTGCGGGTAATCGTTCCCCCACATCAGCGTCTGGACGCCCGTGAACTGCCGCGCCACCACGCCCACCGGGTCGTCCTGGAAAGTCACGTGGCCCTGGCGGCGGCAGTACTCGCTCGGCGCCATCGGCAGCTTCGGCGAGACCCACATATGGTGCTTCTGGTAGATATGGTCCATGTGCGTCAGGATCCACGCCAGCCAGGCGCTCCCCGTCTCCACCGTGATGAACTGCAGCTTGGGGAAGCGCTCCAGCACGCCCGAGGCGCACAGGTAGGTCACGATGCGCGGGCCGTCCCCCTGCGCCTGCAGGAGATAGTTGATCACGGCGCCGCCCGGCCCCCTCTCATCGCGGGGCTCGTGGCCCGTCCCGGCGTGGAAGTTCACCGGCACATCGGCGTCCTGGATGGCGGCCCACAGCGGGTCGTAGACCGGGCTGTTGTAAGGAGGCCGTTCGCCCGTCTGGCATGGCACGCTCACCCCGCGGTGGCCCATCTTCACCGCCCGCTGCACCTCCGCCACCGCCGCCGGGATATCCCCGATGGGGATCAGCGCCACGGGGGCGAACCGC
This sequence comes from Chloroflexota bacterium, assembly GCA_016875535.1. NCBI lineage: Bacteria > Bacillati > Chloroflexota > Chloroflexota bacterium. The sequence continues at coordinate 42,391 of VGPF01000008.1, read as the reverse complement.
TTCGGCTGGGGCTTGAAGATCTCCATGAGCCAATCGTTGTAGACCTTGGCCTGGGCCATCTGGAAGGCGTCGTCCGACGAGAGGAAGATGAAGAGGCCGAGGCTAGGGTAGATGATCTCCCCCACCACGCCGTCGCGGTCCTGGTCCTTCATCCGCTTCGCCAGGTCGTACCCGCCCGATTGCATCCGCTCCAGGTCTTCCCCATCCCACTTGACCGAAGCGTTCTTCTTGTTCCGCCGGGGCCGCATCCCTTCGATGTAGCGCACCACCACCCCGTCCTCTTCCACCACCCGAGGCGCCCGCTCGCGGTATATGGCGGGCAGGCGCTCCGCCCACAGGTTTTCCGGCTCGTTGACATGCGAGTCTGCGGAGATGATGGGAATCCTTTGCATCAGGAGTCCTTTCCATCGCCCGGAGCGCCGACAGGAAAAAGAGGCTCGGGCTGACGGTAAGGTAGCACCTGCAACTCCCAGGCGCAAGGACTCCAAGCAGGGTTAAAAGCAGCCCTGCTACTCCGTCCCTTTCGGATGCCCGCCCGCATACTCGATGCGCACCACGTCGCCCTCCACCCAATACCAGACGCGGTCGCCCGCCGAAACGTCATACTGGACGAGTCCGCTGAAGCGCCCTCGCAGCATCTTGGTCCGGTGCGTCCGCGTCAGCGGCGTCGTTTCCAGGTATCGCACCAGCTCCGCCATCGCCTTGGGGTGGCGCTGCCGGAGCTGCTCCCAGCCCTTCCGGGCCCGGTTGCGGACCAGAACGCGATAGCTAGCCACGGGCGCGTCTGGTTGCACCGCTGTAGTCGCTCGCCGTGCCGCGCGACCTCCACGCCTCCATCAGGCCCGGCGTTCGATGCGCCTCCGCCGTCGCCTGCCAATCGCCCAGCAGATCGCGCAGCGCCTCCCAACTCCCCATATCGGCGCACAGGAGCGTCGTCTCCAGCAGGTCGGCGGAAAACTGCTTCCGCTCTTCTGCGCTCAAAAACTTCACCCACGGGAACTGGATGGACTGTACGCGCTGGTCGTCCATCAGCCGCGTCTCCGCGATGTACTTCAGCACGGCCCGGACGTTCTCCAGGCTCTCAAGCGTGCTCAGGAAATCGTTCCGGTCGGCGATGACCAAGTCCTCGCCCTTCGTCTGCCGCAAGGTGACGAATCTGCCCTTCCTCACTCGCTTCAGTACGTCCTTCTGACGCTGCTTCAACTCTGTCGGGTTCACGATGCTGTCGGTTGAAGTGAGCGGCATAGCTCTCTCCGTGCGGTAAATAATACTGAATTATGTACTTGAAAGTGTACTTTTTCAATGGTGTGCAAGCGGTCGTGCAGGCCGCGATGCGCCACAGATCGAGTTGGCCGAACTGCAACTCCTGTCTGATATAATCCTCCCTGCTCAGTCTCTCCTTTCCGCCTGGAAACCTGCCTAACCAACAGCCTCCGGAGGCCCATCTTGGGACAGTTCGTCAAAGTAGCCAAACTCGCCGATATCCCTCCCGGCAGCCTCATCGGCGTGGACCTCGGCGAACAGCGCATCGCCATCGGCAACGTGGACGGCACGCTCTACGCCGTCCAGAGCGAATGCCCCCACATGGGCGGGCCGCTGGAAGAGGGCTTTTTGGAGGGCACCTCCCTCCAATGCCCCTGGCACGCCGGCGATTTCAACATCACCACCGGCGAGGCCCTGAACCCTCCCGCATCCGGCATCCTCTCCTGTTTCAAGGTCCGCCTCCAGGGCGACGACGTAGAGGTCGAGGCGCCGTAGGCGTCGCCATGCGACTCCAGGGCAAGGTCGCGATCGTCACCGGCGGCGGCTCCGGCCTGGGCCGCGCCACTTCCGTCCTCTTCGCCAAGGAGGGCGCGAAGGTCGCCGTCGCTGATGTAGACCTGCCGGGCGCCCAGGCCACCGTCGCCCTCATCGAAGACCTCGGCGGCAGCGCCGTCGCCGTCCAGGCCGATGTCACCAAAGCCGCCGATGTGAGGGCCATGGTCGCCGCCGCGGTGAAGCAGTACGGCAAACTCCATATCATCTATAACAACGCCGGCATCGCCGGGAACCAGTACAAGAGCACCGTGGAGACCTTCGATGAAGCCAACTGGGACAACATCCTGGCCGTGAATCTCAAGGGCGTCTTCCTCGGCTCAAAGTACGCCGTCCCGGAGATCCTCAAGAGCGGCGGCGGCGCCATCATCAACACCGCCTCCATCGCCGGCCTCGTCGGCATGGGCAACCATGCCTATGGCGCCTCCAAGGCCGGCGTCACCCTCATCACCAAGACCATGGCCCTGGAGCTTGCGCCCAAGGGCATCCGCGTCAACGCCATCGCCCCCGGCTTCATAGACACGCCCCTCGCCCGGGGCGGCAAGCGCGGCATGGATGCCGATGCCCAGGCCCAGAACGTCGCCAAACTTGCCGCCAGCGCTCCCATGGGACGCATCGGCAAGCCCGACGATATCGCCCACGCCGCCCTCTTCCTCGCCTCCGATGATGCCGCCTACATTACCGGCCACACCCTCGTCGTAGACGGCGGCTACACCGTCCAATAGCGGCAGTCCACTTCCATTTACCCCCTTGTTTGGAGAATCTTAGCGTTTTTCAGGGGGCCTCTCATCCTGTGGACTTCCCGCGCTCTCCCCAGGCTCATTTCCTAAATCTGCATGCATCTGTGGAATCTGTGGATGGAATCTCCTCTCCCTTCTCTTTGACACCCCTCACCGCCCTTGTTACGATTCCATTGTGACAGCCTCTCTTGATGGGTGGCATGCGTGGATACCTGGCTGATCGTCCTCCTCATCCTCATCTGCCTCAGCCTCTCCGCCTTCTTCTCCGGGGCGGAGACCACCTTCTTTTCCCTCCAGAACGTCCGCGTTCAGCACTGGGTCTCCCGCGGCATCCCCAACGCCAAACGCGTTGCCAAGATCAAGGACGAGCCCGACCGCTTCCTCGCGACCATTCTTCTGGGCAACAACCTCGTCAACACAGCCCTTGCCACCCTCACCACCATGCTCACCATCCGAGCCTTCGGCGAAGGCGGCGCCGCCGTTGCCGCCGCCACGGCCTTCGCCACGATCGCCCTTGTGGTCCTAGGCGAGGCCACGCCCAAGACCATCGCCTCCCGCCACGCCGAGCGCCTCGCCTTCTGGCTCGTGCGCCCCTTCGAGACCGCAGAGCGCATCCTCTACCCGCTCGCCATGCTCCTCTATAGGGTCGCCTCCGTCCTCTCCGCTCCCCTGGGCCGGGTGAAGGAGAAGAAGCCGAGTGTGAGCGAGGAGGAGTTGCAGACCATCGTCCAGATGGGCGCAAAGGAGGGCACGGTCCAGAAGACCCAGGCCGAGATCATACACAAGGCCCTGGGCCTGGGCGATACCCTGGCCAGCCGGATCATGACGCCGCGCACGGAGATCCAGTGGCTCGAAAAGGGCGCCACCCTCACCGATTTCTACGCCGCCTACCGGGAGACGGCCCACACCAAGTTCCCCGTCTATGATGGCGAGCCCGATAACGTCATCGGCATCCTCTACGCCAAAGACGTCCTCCGCGAAGTGGCCAAGCAGGGCCTCAAGGAGAGCGATGAAGTGACCCATCTGGCGCGTCAGGCCCACCTTTTCCCCGAGAACAAATACGCCGACGACCTCTTTGTGGAGATGCGCAACCAGAAGACCCAGATGGCCGTCCTCGTCAGCGAGTTCGGCAGCATCGCCGGCATCCTCACCCTCAAGCAGATCGTCGGCGCCATCGTCGGCCGCATCACGGAGGAGACGGAGGGCGAGGCCGCCATCCAGAAGATAGATGAGAAGACGACGGAGGTGGATGGAGGCCTCCGCATCGAAGAGGCGAACGAGCATCTGAAGCTCGGCATCCCCGAGGGCGACTACGAGACCCTCGCGGGCTTCGTCCTTGATCGCCTGGGCCGCGTCCCCAAGGAGGGCGAGCAGGTCGTCTACAACGGCACCCGCCTCGTCGTCGGCGAGATGACCGGCGTCAAGATCGAGCGCATTCTGGTCTCGAAGGCCTAGCGTGAGAAGCGCCCCCTGCGCGTCGAACGCCCGCGCGCGATAGGCCCTCGCCATGCCCTCCACTGAGGCCTCACGACTCACCGCTCGCCTCCACCGCCGCATCGCCGATTTCCTCCGGGCGCGCAAGCTTGCCCCTTCGCGAAGCGTCCTCCTTGTCGGCATTTCCGGCGGCCCCGATTCCGTCGCCCTGCTCCACGCCCTCGCCTCCCTTCGCCCATCGCTCAGCTTCCGCCTCCACGCCGCACACCTTAACCACCGCCTGCGCGGCAATGAGTCCGAGGCCGATGCCGGCTACGTCCGTGACCTCTGCCGCGCCCTCGATATCCCCCTCACCATCGAGTCGGCGGAGGTCGAAGCCTACCGTCGCCGCGCCCGTCTCTCCCTTGAAGAGGCGGGACGCCACATCCGCTACGGCTTCTTCGCCACCGTCGCCAAGAAGGTCGGCGCGCAGGCCGTCCTCCTCGGCCACACCGCCGATGACCAGGCGGAGACGGTGCTGATGCACCTCCTGCGCGGCAGCGGCCTCGGCGGCCTCCGCGGCATGGAGGCCGTCAGCGCATGGCGCGGCGCATCCGGCGCCACCCTCGTCGTCGCCCGCCCGCTGCTGACCACACGCCGCCGGGAGACTCACGACTACTGCACGGCCCACAGGCTCGCGCCGCGCCGCGACTCCTCCAACAGGTCCCTCAAGTTCTTCCGCAACCGCGTCCGTCTGGAGCTCCTGCCCGCGCTGCGCTCCTATAACCCGCGCATCGAGGACGCCCTGCTGCGCATGGCTGAAGGCGCATCCCACGCCGACGATTATCTGAAAGAGCAGGTCGCCGCCCTCTGGAAGAGCCTCGCGACACTATCCAAGGAAGGCATTTCCCTCGAGAAGGACGCCTTCGCGAAGCTGCCGCTGGCCCTGCAAACCGTCGCCCTTCAGCGCGCCCTCGCGCATCTGCGCGGCAACCTCGAAGGCATCGAGTGGGAGCATCTCGCCGCCATGCGGGAGATCGCCGCAGGCCCCGCCGGGCGCTCAACCTCCCTCCCGGGCGGCCTGCGCTTCGAGGCAGGCTACCGCGAGCTTACGCTGCGCCGCGAAGCGCCGCCGCAGGCGCCGCCTCCCAGCGAAACGCCCCTCGCCGTTCCCGGCGCCGCCGCCTTCGGCGAGTGGAGCTTCACCGCCAAGCTAACGGCGATGCCGAAGTCGCCGCGCCCATCGCCGAACGTCCTCTGGCTCGACGCCGCATGGGCCGAGAGGCGACTCACCCTGCGCGTGCGCCGCCCCGGCGACCGCTTCACACCCTCCGGCATGCGCGCGCCCAAGAAGCTACAAGACTTCATGGTGGACGCCAAGCTCCCGCGGTCCCTCCGCGATCGCCTCCCCCTCCTCTGCGCCGATGGCGCCATCCTCTGGCTCGTCGGCCTCCGCGCCTCCGCCCTGGCCTCCCGCCCCAAGGCCGGACAACGGGCGTTGCGCGTGACTCTCCTGGTGGGACTTCACTAAGACGTGGACCTAAGTAAGGGAAGACGTCACCGCCTGTCGCGCCGCATGCTGAGTTCTGCGCTGGTCGGGGAGCGATGCTGATCTATGATTTTTTGCTAACCATGATTGAAGGAGACGGCAAATGAACATGGGAGACATGTATCACGAAGGTTCGCGGCAGCTTCAGGATATGTTCGACAGCCGCCGAATCGCAGATAGGCTGGAACAGGTCATCGTCCACGATGTCTTCACCGATGGTGACCGTGACATCATCGAAAGTGCCCCCATGTTCTTCCTCGCCACTGCCGACGAGCACGGCCAACCCGATTGCTCCTACAAGGGTGGTCTGCCGGGGTTCGTGCGTGTGGTTGACGAGCACACGCTGGCATTCCCCAACTATGACGGCAATGGCATGTACCGAAGTATGGGGAACATCCTCAAAAATCCACAAGTCGGCATGCTCTTCATCAACTTCGAAGACACGAACCGGATGCGCGTCAACGGGGAGGCAACGCTGCACCGCGACGACCCGCTCATGAAAGAATTCGAGGGTGCCCAGTTCATCGTCCGGGTGAGAGCAAAGCACATCTTCCCGAACTGCCCGCGATATATCCACCGCATGGAGATGAAGGGCCTCTCTGTGTATGCCCCTAAAAAGGGACACAAGCCGCCTGTCCCTGACTGGAAGCGCGCGCGAGTCTTCTGCGATTACCTGCCTGAGCGTGACATCGCAGGGAACAGCAAAAAGAAAAAGGGCTAGAGTCGAGTGGCCACATACCCACTGCCGCCCCGCGCCACCCCCTCTGTCGCCCTGAGAAGCGGCGATCCCCAATCGCCACGACGAACGGGCCTACGCCGCCTGGGTTGCGAAGCAACCCACCTACCCGACTGGGCTGCCCCGCAGCCCCTACCCCTCGCCCTGCTCCCATCCCATGGAGGTGCGCGTCTTCCCCGTCGCCTTGTCCTCATAGAACTGCACCTCCACCATGCACGGCAGGAGGTAGCGGACATAGGCGTTCCAGAGGCGCAGGTCGGGCGTCTCCGTGTCGCATTTGATGTCAATGATCTGGAGCTCTTTCCCCAGGTGCTGCTTGCACTCCTTCGCGCGAGCCACCATCCCGTCCAGCTCCTTGCGCGTCTGCACCTCGATGCCGAAATGGTCCGGCCCCGCCATCACGCTGGGCTTCGGCCCCGAGAGAAGGTACAGGAACTGGCCCGAGCGGTAGAGGCTGAAGACGAAGAGCTTGCCGTCCTTCGTCATCTGCTTGATCTCCGTCCACCCGAAGACCTGGCCGTAGAACTCCTTCAGCCTCTCGCGCTTTTCCCCCTGGAGCAGGGACTCGTCCACCGTCAGCGCGACGTGGTTTATGACCGGCTTTCCTCTCATCGTGAGCCTCCTCTAGCTTTTCCGTGCATTTCCCTTCTCGCCCCTGGTGGGAAAGAGAAGAAAAGGGAACTAAAACCGTTTTCCCCAAGGGTCCACCAGCACCTGCACATGGGCGTCCGGCTTCTGCAATGCCTGCATATAGTCCGGCAGCTCTTCCAGCGTGATGATGTTGCTGATGATCGCCGCCGGGTCAATCTTCCCCTTGGCGATGAGCTCAACGCTCATGGGCCACAGCTCCTTGGCGGCGGGGATCGCCATCACCTTGCCCGCGCGGAAGAACCAGCGCGTGTCTATCTCATCGGGCTTGCCCGAGAGGCCGACGACAACGACGGTGCCGCCGCGCTTCAACATATCTATGGACTGCTTGAGCGTTCCCCTGGCGCCCGCGCAATCGTAGACTACGTCCACGCCCTCCACACCGCGCCTCTTCAGCTCGCCGGGCACATCCTGCGACTTGGGGTCGAAGACAGCCGTTGCGCCCATCCGCTTCGCCGCCTCGCGCCGGGCCGGGGAAATCTCGGAAACGTAGACCTCCAGCGCGCCTGCCGCCTTCGCCGCCGCCAGCGTGTAGAGGCCGATGGGCCCGGTGCCCACGATGGCCGCCTTGTCCCCCAGGCGCAGCCCCGAATCGCGCACCGAGCGCAGGCCGATGGCCAGGGGTTCGCTGAGGGCCGCCTGCTCGTAGGTCACGTGGTCCGGCAGGGGGATCACATCGTCCTGGATGACCTTCACATACTCCGAGTAGCCGCCGTCGCACAGGGCCGTCACCCGGTCGCCGCGCTCCACCTTGCCGACGCCTCTCCCGATATCCTCGACGCGCCCCGAGATCTCGTGCCCCAGGACGCGGATGCGCTCGGCATAGCCGGTGGCCTGGAAGTGGTGGAGATCGGAGCCGCAGATGCCGCAATAGCGCACCTTCACCAGGACGTCATGCTCGTCCAGCTTGGGCAATGGCATCTCGGGGTCCAGGGAGAAGCGGCCGTTCCCGGCATAGACGACGGTTCGCACAGCGGCGTCCTTTGGCGAAAGATTGGGGGCAGTATAGCAAAGGCCGCAGGCTCCGCAACTATGACGCAGCCCGCATCCGGTACACCACCCCATCGAAGGCCAGGACGTAGACTTCGCCCGCGGCATCTTCGCCGAAGGAGGAGACGCTTCTCCCGGTGTTGGCCATCTCGCGCTCCTCTGTGACCTTCGACCCATCGTGCCGGACGGCCCAGATGCGCCCGCTGCAGAAATCGGCGTAGAGATAGGCGCCGCGCAGCCAGGTGAGCGACGGCCCGCGATAGACATAGCCCCCGGTGACGGAGCAGCCCTTATCGCGCCCGTACTCGGCGATGGGCGGCTCCAGCCCTGCCCGGTTGCACGTTGTGCCGGAGAGGCACGAGCTTCCCTCCATGATGTTCCAGCCGTAGTTGAGGCCCCGCTTGATGATGTCTATCTCCTCCAGGCGGTTCTGGCCCACGTCGCCCGCCCAGAGCGCGCCGGTGGCCCGATCGAAGGAGAAGCGCCAGGGATTGCGGAGGCCGTAGGCCCATATCTCGCCGCGCGCGCCCGCCTGGTTCACGAAGGGGTTATCAGCGGGGATGGCGTAGGCGCGCCCGGCCTCCTGGCGGTCCACGTCTATGCGCAGGAGCTTCCCCAGGAGCACGCCGAGGTTCTGCCCGTTGCGCTGGGGGTCGTTTGCGCTGCCGCCATCGCCCGATCCGATATAGAGGTAGCCGTCCGGCCCGAAGGCGATCATCCCGCCGTTGTGGTTCGCGAAGGGCTGCGCCACCTCGAGGATCACCGTCTCGCTCGCCGGGTCGAGGCGGTTCGCATCCCCAGAGACTTTGAAGCGGCTGATGACGGAGCGGCGCGGGTTGTAGGCCGTGTAATAGACGTAGGCGAAGCCGTTTTCCGCGTAGCGCGGATGGAAGGTCAACCCCAGGAGTCCCTCTTCATTGCCCTCGCGGCCGACTCTGCCGGTGAGGTCGAGGAATGCGCTCACGGCTGCAGCATTTGTGTCGTTCGGAAAGATGACGATGCGCCCGTTCTGGTCCACAACGACGACACGGTTCGTGCCATCTGGCGGGTACGTGAGGAAGAGGGGCCGCTGGCCTAATGCGCCTCCAGGCAGACGGAGGAAGGCGCGCTCCAGGGTGATGGCGCGCAGCGGTTCGCCGGTGGCGGCAGGCGTTGGCGTGGGAGCGGGCGTCGGACTTGGCGCTGGGCGCGCCGTCGGCGATGGAGTCGGCAGAGGCGTGGCTGTGGCCGTCGGCGATCGGGTCGGCGTTGAGGTGGGAAGCGCAGTAGCCGTCGGTGAAGCGGTCGCCGTCGCCGGGAGAGCGGTTGGCGATGGAGCCGTGGTCGGCGTTGGCATTGCGGTGGGCGCGGCCTCGTCCTCACAAGCGGCGAGGAGGAATGCTGCGGCGATGGCGCTTACAACCAAGAGGAGAAATCGCAGGCGCAACGGCTACCTCGCATCGGCGTCTTGTGCTCAGTAAAGCCTACGACGGCGAGTTTGGGAAGGTTCCGCGCCCGGCTACTTCTTTTGGTCGTTCTTATCGTCGGGCTTCCGGTAGTAGGGCGGGCGCGTCCACCGGAGAAGGAAGAGGACGGCGAGCATAACGATGATGCCGATGAGGGCATTGCCTGTAAGGAGCAGGATAGCGATGTAGCTCAGGGCGATGGCGATGTATTCGAGGAGGAGCCTGCGCCAGGGAGGGAGATAGCGGCGCGGGCGTTCGGGTTTCTGGGGCTCTTGGGGTTTTTCCGGGGGCTTTTGCATGGCAGAGTGAATGAGGGTAAGGATATCCGGCCCAGCCATCATAGCATGCGGCGGGGCGGTTGGGCGCGCGCTAGCCCAGGTGGCGCCGCATGAAGGCCAGGGCCTCCGGCCAGGCCTGCCTGGATGCCGCTTCGCTATACGCGAAGCCGTCCGGCGCGAGGAAGGCGTGGCCCGCCCCTTCGTAAGCGCGCAGGGTGGAGGGCGACTTGCCCTTCTTGAGGTTCGCCTCCAGGCGCGCGACCTTCTCCTTCGTCCAGACCTGGTCGGCGGTGCCGTAGATGAAGAGGGTGGGACAGCGGATCTCGCCCGCGCGGTCTATCGGGTGGTAGGGCTTGCGCTCGTTCAGCTGCTGATAGGTCAGCTGGCTGACGTACCAGATGCAGGCGCAGGCCAGGTCGCGCTGTTCGATGGCCAGGATCATCGAGTAAGTGCCGCCGGTGCAGAAGCCCATGGTGCCGATGCGCTTGGGGTCGCAAAGGCCGCTCTTCACCAGATGCGAGATGGCGCTCTGGTAATCGCGCAGGATGGCGGGGTTGTGGATGCGGTCTATGGCGCTCAGGATGGCCGGGATCTCCGTGCGCGGCTTCGGCTCCCCCGTGCGGGCGTAGTAATCGGGCACGATGGCAACGTAGCCTTGGCCCGCCAGGGCCGCCGCGATATCGCGCACGTGGTCGGTGATGCCGAAGGCCTCCTGGCCGACGATGACGCCGGGAAGGCGTCCGGTCTTCTTGGGCCGCGCCAGATAGGCGGGCACAGGATAGCCGTGCGAATCGTAGCGGATGTCGCTGATCTCGATGCCGGGCACGCTCGCCGCTTTGGGGATGACGTCTGACATGACGGTCTCCTCCGTGCGCGGGAGCATAGGCGCGCACCGGGGGAGTGTCAAGGCGGCGGCCCGCCTCTGGTATCATGCTCCTATCCGCTTTTTCCTCCGTCTGAAGGAGCATCATGCGAACTCTCTCCTTCCTGGGCGCAGCCCTCACTGCGATTATGGCCCGCGCCGCGTGCGGCGATTCGAAGGATGAGGTGGCGCCCGGCCCTACATCCGCCTTTGGCACTCCCGGCCCGAACGTGACCCAGGCCGCGAACATCCCTTGTGAAGCGACGGAGAAGCTGACCTATCACGTCCACTCCCGCCTCACGATCCACATCAACAACCAGCGCGCGCCCGTCCCGGCGGAGGTCGGCATCCGCAACACCTGCATCTTCTGGCTCCACACGCATGATGCCGGCGGCGTCATCCACGTGGAGGCGCCCTCCAAGCGGAGCTTTACCCTGGGCCAGTTCTTTCAGGTGTGGGGCCAGCCGCTGAGCCGGACGGCGCTGTTGAACAATAAGACGGATGCCCAGCACGAGATAAGCGCCTTCGTGAGCGGCAGGCTCGTCACGGGCGACCCGGCGGCGATCCCCCTGGAGGACAACGCCGATATCGTGCTGATGTACGGGCCGCCCTTCCCGGCGAGCCCGGCGCCGTAGCCTATGGCGAAGGTTACGGAGCTCTTCGCCAAGCGCGGCGCGCGGCCGCTCTTCATCGTTGACGTTTCGCCCCCGCGCTCCAGCGACCCATCGTTCGCCCGCGAGCTGCGGGGCCTGGGCGCTGACGCCGTCTCCGTGGCCTACAGCCCCGGGCGCGCCGTGCGCATGGACACGGTGGCCGCGAGCGCGCTTATCAAGAAGGCCGCGGGCCTTTCGACTATCGTGAACTTCGCCACCCGGGACGCGAACCGCCTTGCGCTGCAGATGCAGGCCTTGGGCGCGGACGCCCTCGGCCTGGAGAACGTCCTTATCGTGAAGGGCGACGACTTCGGCGAGAAGGATCAGGGGCGCGTGAGGGCCGTCCACGACTATCGCCCGACGGAGCTGATCGCCGCCATCAACAGGATGAACGAGGGCTACGACTTCCGCGGCCTGCGCCTCACCAGGCCGACGGACCTCTGCGTCGGCGCCATCGTTGACCTGGCCGCCGACCCGCAGCGCCAGGCGGAGCTGACGCTGCGGAAGGTCCAGGCCGGCGCGCACTTCTTCATCACCCAGGCCGTCTATGACACAAAGCGTGTCGAGCAGTTCCGGCGGAACTATGAAGCGGTGGCCGGAAGGAACCTGGAGAGGCCCGTCTTCTGCGGCGTCCAGATGCTGATGAAGGACGGCGTCGCCTTCGGCGATCCGCCCGCGGCGATGCTGCGGGCCATCGAGGGCGGGCGCTCCAACGTGGAGTTGGCGCTGGAGCTCGTGGCAAACCTGGCGAAGCTGGGCTGCGACGCCTTCTACCTGGTGCCGCCGATCTTCAAGGGCGGCGCGCGGGACTACGCGGCGGCGGCGAAGGTCATCGCGGCGGCGCGGGCGGAGAAGCGATAACTGCGCTCTAGCAGGTGCCGCCGATGCCTACGCTGGACTCAAGAGGTTCCCGGCGTATAATGGCCGCGATCCCCTCTCTTGCCGCACGAGGTGCGCCCATGCCCGATTACGATAAGCCGCTTCCCGAGCTGAACCAGTTCACGAAGTCCTACTGGGAGGCTGCGAAGCGTCACCAGCTCGCCATCGCCAAGTGCTCCGCCTGCGGGCGGCTGAACCATCCGCCCAAGCCCGTCTGCCGGTTCTGCCAATCGGACAAGCTCGCGCCCCAGGTGGTGAGCGGCAAGGGAACGATCTACTCCTACACGGTGACGCATTATCCCTACCACCCGGGCTTCGTGAAGAACGGGCCTTACCCTGTGGTCCTGGTTGAGTTGGAGGAGGACCCCCGCGTCCGCATCGTCAGCAATCTGGTGGACTACAAGCCGGAGCAGTTGAAGGTAGGCGAGCCGGTGGAGGTCGTCTTCGATGATGTGACGCCCGAGGTCACGCTGCCCAAGTTCCGCCCGCGCGCGGCGGCTGCAGCCAGGGGAGAGCGCTAAGATGCCGCACCACGGACGCAAGGTCGCCATCGTCGGAGTCGGCTATTCGCACGTGGGCCGCAACACCGGGCTCACGGTGCTGCAGAACGCCTTCCGCGCCTCCATGGACGCCATCACCGATGCCGGGCTGAAGCCCAGCGATATTGACGGCGTCACCCAGTACGGCTTCTCCTTCGAATCGGTCACCTGCTGGGAAGTGGCCGATGCGCTGGGCATCAAGGACCTTGCCTGGTACAACGATATCAACGGCTGGGGCCCCGCAGGCATCACGGGGCTTATAGACGCCTGCGCGGCGGTCGCCTCCGGCAGCGCCGAAGTTTGCCTCGCCTATCGCTCCGTCTCCCTCACCGGGGGCCACAGCGCTGGCCGCAAGCCGCCGACGCATATCCCTGGCGATAACCAATTCACCGTCCCCTACGGCTTCATCTCGGCCACCCAGTGGGTGGCGATGTACATGCGCCGCCATATGGCCGTCTACGGCACCAAGGAAGAGCACTTCGGCGCGGTGGCGGTGGCCCAGCGGGAGTACGCCTCTCTGAACCCGCGCGCCCTGATGCGGCAGAAGATCACGATGCAGGACTACCTCTCCGCGCGCTACATCACCGAGCCGATGCGCCTGCTGGACTGCGATCTCCCGGTGGACGGCGCGGGAGCCGTCATCGTCACCACGGCTGAGCGGGCCAAAGCGCTGAAGCAGCGGCCCGTCTACGTGGACGCCTGGTCCTTCGGCGCCGGGCACCCGTACGACTGGTTCCAGTGGCCCGACCTTACGACCAACGGCAGCATCGTCGCCTCCAAGTACCTCTGGAAGCGCTCGCAGTTCAAGCCGGGCGATGTGGACACGGCCCAGGTCTACGACGGCTTCACGATGCTCACCCTCAACTGGCTGGAGGCCCTAGGCCTCTGCCCCATGGGCGAAGGCGGGCGCTTCGTGGCCGATGGCAACACGAAGCTGGGCGGCAAGCTGCCCACGAACACGAACGGAGGCATGCTGAACATCGGGCGCGTCCACGGCATCAGCCACGTCATCGAAGCGGTGGAGCAGCTGCGCGGGACCTGCGGCCCCAGGCAGACGCCGAACGCCAAGGTGGCCGTGGCCACCAACGGCGGCGGGCCCATGGCGGGCGCCGCGGTGCTCTATAGAGAATAGGATCAAGGAGCGGGGCGAACGGCGTGTCGCGGGTCCGCGACCCCGCTGCCTCCACCGTAAGTTACCAATGCGGGGCGCCCCCACGAGTACGTCAAAGTTGAGCATCACCAACGTCCCCACCTTTCGCTCCCTGCGGCACCGGGACTTCCGCCTTGTCTGGCTGGGGACGGTCCTCTTCTCCGCCGGGAACTGGATCCAGCAGGTCACGCTGGGCTGGCTGGTCTACGATAGGACGGACAACGCCTTCCTCGTCGGCGCGATCTGGAGCGCACGCTCGCTGCCCTTCCTCTTCGCCGGGCCCATCGCGGGCGTCTTCATAGACCGGGTGGACCGCAAGCGCTTCCTCATCGTGAACCAGCTCTTCCTGGCGGCGCTGGCCTTGTGGTTCGCCCTCATGGTCGCCACGGATGGGGTCGCCGTTTGGCACATGATGCTCTTCAGCATTTTGGGAGGCATCGGCTTTGCGATCCAGAATCCCTTGCGGCAGGCGGTGACGGCGAACGTGGTGCCCAAGGAGGATTTCCTGAACGCCATCGCCCTCAACTCGTCGGCCTTCAATATCAATAGAGTCGTCGGCCCGGCGTTGGGCGGCGTCCTCATCACCACCGTGGGCGCCTCGGCGAATTTCTTCATCCAGGCGGGCTGCTACGCCGTGGTGGCCGTCATGAGCATGCTCCTCTCCGTCCGCGGCGGCGCGAAGGAGACGGCGAAGCCGAAGACTTCGGCGATGGCGGACCTGCGGGAGGGCCTGCGCTATGTGGCGAGCCGCAGCGACATCACGGCCTTGATGCTCCTGGCGATGATCCCCGCCTTTTTTATCATGCCCTTCACCGTCCAGATGATGCCCGTCTTCGCCAAGGACGTCCTGCGTCAGGACGCCGACGGCCTCGGCGCGCTTCTGGCCGTCTTCGGCGTGGGCGGGCTCATCGGCGTCCTGGTCCTGGCGACCATCGGCAACCGGCCGGAGCACGGGCGCACGCAGATCGTCATCGGCGTCTTGGCGGGCGTCAGCCTCATCATCGTCTCGCGCACGCACAGCATGGCGGTGGCGATGGTCTTCCTCTTCATCCAGGGCACCGCGATGTTCACCTTCATGGCCCTCAACAACACCCACATGCAGACCTCTATCCCGGACGCGATGCGTGGGCGTGTCATGGGCATCTACCTGATGAACGTCGGCGTCGGCCCCTTCGGCGCGATGTTCGCCGGGGCGCTGGCCCACGGGCGCGGCAGCGATACCACGATGCTCGTGGGCGGCGGCATCGCCATCGCGCTCTTCCTCGCCATGGGGCTCTTCTATGGCAAGAGCCTCTTCGCCAAGCCGCCGCCCGCCTAGGCGCCCTGCGCGTTCGCCACCGGCGGTGCAACGCAGTAGAATCAGCCCGTGAGCATCGGCACCGGGTTCGCCGCAAAGCTGCGCATCACGGACATCCACACCTTCAAGTCGCTCAAGTACCGCGACTTTCGCCTCTTGTGGATCGGGACCGTCTTCTTCGCGGCGGGCAACTGGATCCAGCAGATCGCCATCGGCTGGCTGATGTATGAGGAGACGAACAGCGCGCTCCTCGTCGGCGCGGTGAACGGCGCTCGCACCATTCCGTTCCTGATCGTCGGGCCCGTTGCCGGCGTCTTCAGCGACCGGGTGGACCGCCGCAAGATGCTCCTGGCGGACCAGATCTTCCTGGCGACGACGTCACTCCTCTTTGCCTTTGGGGTCGCCACGGACCATGTCAAACCGTGGACCATGATCCTTTTCGCTTTCCTGAGCGGCGCGGGCTTCTCCATCATGAATCCCTTGCGCCAGACTATCATCGCCAACACCGTGCCCAGGGCCGATGTGCCGAACGCCCTCGCGCTCGCCTCATCTGCATTCAGCTTCAATCGTGTCCTCGGCCCAGCCCTCGGCGGCATCATGATCCAGTATCTCGGCCCGACGGCGAACTTCTTCATGCAGGGCTCGTGCTACCTGGTCGTCACCCTTATCATCCTGCCTATGGTGCCGCAACCGGCGCCGAAGGCGGGCCGGCCGGAGACCAGCGCGGGCGCCGATATGCGGGAGGGCGTTCGCTACGTGCTGGGCAACCGCGGCATCTTTGCCATCATCATGCTGGCCATCATCCCTTCCTTCTTCGTCATGCCGTTCACCACTGGCCTCATGCCCGTCTTTGCCAAGGATGCGCTGGGCCAGAGAGCAGACGGCCTTGGATGGCTCATGGCTTGTTTCGGCGGAGGCGGATTTGTGGGCGTTCTGATCCTCGCCACGTTTGCCGGGGTGGGGAATCGCCGCGCGGGCCATATGACCACTCAGGCGGTGGCGGGCATCCTGGCCGGGCTCGCGCTCGTGGCCCTTTCGTTCATGACCTCCGTGCCCTTCGCCATGCTCTTTCTTCTGGCGGAGGGCGCGGCGACGCTCTCCTTCGGCGCGATGAACAATACGCATTTGCAAGCTATGCTTCCCGATCATATGCGCGGGCGTGTGATGGGCATCTATATGATCAACGTGGGCCTTGCGCCGCTGGGAGCGCTCATCGGCGGCACGATCGCGGAGCACTACAGCGTGGAGACGGCGATGCTGACGGGCGGGCTCATTTCAGTTACGCTGACGGCGGCGATCTGCATCGCCTATCGCAAGGTGTTGTGGACGGAACCGGCGGTGATCCAGGCGGAGGCAAAAGACTCGGCCAAAGGAGGCGGAGATGGCTAGGCAGAGCGTCACGATCGGCGTGTTGCATGATGCCGCCAAGATTGATTGGGCGAACCCGGTCTTTCGCGGCATGGAGTTGCAGCGCGAGGCGTTCAACGCCGCCGGCGGGATCGCCGGCTATGGCGTCGAGTTCCAGTACATGGCGGGCGCGGGGGCTCATGAGGGATCGCCGGAGAATGTCGTACGTGCCTGGGAGAAGATGGCGGCGCGCCCGGAGGTCATCGGCATCATGGGGCCGGGCATCACGGACAACGCCCTTGCCGTGGCCGAGGTGGTGGATAGGGTCAAGGTGCCCACCATCAACTGGTCCGGCCATGAGCGCACAAGGGGCGAGTGGTACTTTCAGTTCCAGGCGGGCTCCCTCACGGACGAGATGACCTACCTGGCGCGGCTCATGGCGAAGGAGGGACGCAAGCGCGTCGCCGTCCTCCAGTGCCGCGGGCCCATCGGCGACCTCTATTACACCTCGCTGGAGATGGAGCTGCACCTCCTGGGCGTCCAGATCGCCAGGCGCGAGATGACCGATGTCCACACGAGCGATGTGACGCCGCAGCTGCGCGCGCTAAGGAAGGGGCATGCCGATTGCCTGCTCTTCCTGGGCATGGGCGCGCCGACGCTTACCTTTGTGCCTGCGGCCCGAAAGCTCGGCTGGAAGATCCTCGTCTATTCCAATATCGCGATGCTGGTGGTGGCGAATACGCCCGCCGCCATCGCCAAGAACGAAGGCGTGGTCTGGCCCGACCAGTACGATGAGCGCAACCCCGTGCTTCGCCGCCTGGAGCGGGAATACGTGAAGCGCTGGGGCGGACGGCCCCCTGCCGATTTTCGCGCCGCCTTCGGCTATGACATGATGACGCTGATGACCGAGGGCCTGCGCCGCGCTCCCGAGTTGACGCGCGCAGGGCTGAAGACCGGGCTGGAGCAGGTGCGCAACGTCCCCTGCGCCACCGGCGGGCGAAACCCCGTGATGGGCTTTGCCCCTTGGGATCATGCCGCCGTCAAAGGCCCCGATCTCTTCATGTTCCGCACTGTGCGCAAGGGAAAAGTGGCCCGCTACGGCCTGTGAAGCCGTCTTGCCCTGGTGCGGGCCTGTGGGTGCGCACCCTCTCCCGGATTCTAGTGCTGGCCTTGTTTCGCCATGCGCCCGGTTCGGAGAGAATCACTCATAACGTGTTGGCATCGCCCCTGTGCTTGATGCGCCGGGGCGTGAAGAGAGAGACGGACCGCGTCCATGGACCGACGCTTTGCATACGGACTGATCGGCTTTGGCGTAGGCGGAGCGCTCGGTTGGCTAGCCTTGAAGGACACCTCGTGGGCATCCCTAGGGCGAGCCCTGGCGGAGCTCGATTGGCGGGTTGTGCCTCTGGCCCTTGGCGCCGTCATCATCGCAGGCATCCTGAGGGCCATCCGCTTCCGCCTCCTCCTGCGCGATGAGCGCGTGACCACCTCGCGCCTTTTCCTTGTCGCCAGCGCCGGGAGCGCGGTGAACAACCTGAGCCCTGTGCGCGTCCTTTCGGAGGCGACGCAGACGGTCTTGCTGACGCGCGGCGATGGCGTGAAGGCTTCGCGCGTCGTCTCCGGCTTCCTCCTCAGCAGGCTCTTCGACCTGCTGGTGACGGTGAACCTGGTCGGCGCGGGGCTGGTGGTGCTGCCCCAGCTTTCGGGCTTCCGGCCCATCGTCCTGCCGCTGTGGGGCCTTTCGGGCGCGGCGCTTCTCGGCATGGTGTTCCTGGGCAGAGGTGTCTCGCGCCTCGGCAAGGTGCGGTGGCTGAAGCCCCTGGCGGAGACCCTGCAGCATGTGCATGCAACGCAGAGCCAGCGGGGACTCCTTGCCCTCTGCATCTCCCTGACGGCGATTGCGTGGCTCTTGATTGGCGTAGCCGCCTGGCTCGTCGCCCAGGCGGCGGGCATTCAGATGCCCTTCTGGCTCGCCTCCATCGTTATCGTCGCCGTCTCCATGTTCTCAGGCGCAGTCCCGGCGCCGCCTGGCGTCGCCGGTGTGTACGAGTTCGTCGCCGTCTCCACCCTGGGGCTCTTCGCCGTGGATGAGGCCGCCGTACTGAGCTTTGCCGTGGTGATCCACGCGCTGCTCTTCCTTCCGCACTTGGCGATCGGCCTTCCGGTGTTGGCGCTCGAGCGGCGGGCTTTGAGGGGCGCTCCGATGCTGCGTCGGGGCGCCCCTTCTGCGGCTGCGCGGTAGGAGGCTTGTCTCTGTCGCGGAGGCGGCTGGGGCCCGGGCCTAGAGTGACTCCCATTCGCTCCGGCTGATGCCGGCCTGCCTCACGATGCGTGCCTTTGACATGAACTCATGCCGCCCACCCGGATATGGCCCCGAAAAGCCGCTCCGCCGCAGCGCTTCGGTCAACTCGCGGCGGCTGACAGGGCCGAAGTTGGGCATCACCCAACCCGAGCAACATTCAGGTCAACGTGATCAATCGACGGAATAGTCGCGCGATTTCGGAGCCCGAAAACGATCCAGTCTTCGAGGGCGCTCTGGAGTTCTTCCCGGCAGCTTTCCAATGTCTTGCCGCTACCGTAGAGACCATTCAGACCCGGGATCTGGCCGTAGAATGTGCCATCCTCGAGTTTTTCATATTCCGCTCGATGCATGGCTACCTGTATATAGTCCGTGAGAGCTGCCATCTCCACACCCGCCTTTATCTCGGAACAGTAGACTGTCTCAGCTTAGCCGCCTGCCGCAACTAGGGGAAGCAGGACTGCTCCAGGGAGCGCCCCTATTTCCCGTACTTGATGAGCCAGTATTCCAGGCTGTCCGCCAGGGCGAGCCATGAGGCGTCAATGATGTTGGGCGAGGCGCCCACCGTGGTCCAGTGGCGCTGGCCGTCCGTCGAGTCAATGAAGACGCGCACGGAGGCCTCCGTGCCCACGGTGCCGTCCACGATGCGCACCTTGAAATCGGCCAGCTTGATGATGGAGATCTTGGGGTAGAACTGCGCCAGGGCCTTCCGCAGGGCGTTGTCCAGGGCGTTCACCGGGCCGTCCCCCTCGGCGGCCGTGTGTTGGAGCGTCCCATCCACGCGCACCTTCACCGTCGCCTCCGCCAGGGAATCTTCGCTGACGCCCTTGCCGTTGGCGCGTCGCGCCCGCTCCACGACGACCATGAAGTCCACGAGGTCGAAAGGCTTCTTGTAGCCGGGAAGCTCGCGGCGGAGGAGGAGCTCGAAGGAGGCCTCGGCCCCTTCGAAGGCAAAGCCCCTGCTCTCCATCTCTTTGACGATGTCCACCAGCTTCTTCGCGACCTCTTTGTTCTTGGAGAGGTCTATGCCCATCTCCTTGGCCTTGGAGAGGATGTTGCTGCGGCCCGAAAGCTCGGAGACTGTGATCCGCTTCTTGTTGCCCACCTTCTCCGGCTCGATGTGCTGGTAGCTCTGCTCCACCTTGGCCACGGCCGAGGCGTGCATGCCGCCCTTGTGGCTGAAGGCGCTTTCGCCCACGTAGGGCTGGAAGGGGTTTGGCGCGCGGTTCAGGATTTCATAGACGTACTGCGAGGTCTCCTTCAGCTTGGCCAGCTGAGAGTCCGTCACGCAGTCGTTGCCGTACTTCAGCTTGAGGTTGGCGATGATGGAAATGAGGTTGGCGTTGCCGCAGCGCTCGCCCAGGCCGTTGATGGTGCCCTGCACCTGGGTCGCGCCGGCGGCGACGCCGACCAGGCTGTTCGCCACGCCCAGCTCGCTATCATTGTGGCAGTGGACGCCCAAGTTGATCTTCGGCAGCTCCCTCTTCACCTTGGCGACGATATCGGCGACTTCGCTCGGCAGCGCGCCGCCGTTCGTCTCGCAGAGGATGATGCAGTCGGCCCCCGCCTCCGCCGCGGCCTTGATCGTCTGCATCGCGTAGTCGGGGTTCGCCTTGTAGCCGTCGAAGAAGTGCTCGGCGTCGTAGAAGACCTTCTTCCCCTTCGCCTTCATATAGCCGATGGAATCGGAAATCATGCCCAGGTTCTCTTCCAGGCTCGTCTCCAGCACCTTTGAGACGTGGAGGTCCCAGCTCTTGCCGACGAAGGTGATGACCGGCGTCTCGGCGTCCAGGAGCGCCTTGATGTTCTCGTCCTTCTCCACCGCTACGTTGGCGCGGCGCGTCATGGAGAAGGCCGCGATCTGGGCCTGCTTCAGCTTGAGCCTCTTGGCGCGCTCGAAGAAGTCGGCGTCCTTGGGGTTGGACCCGGGCCAGCCGCCTTCGATGTACTTGATCCCTTGCTCGTCCAGCTTCTGGGCGATCTTCAGCTTGTCTTCCACAGAGAAGGTCACGCCTTCGGCCTGAGAGCCGTCGCGGAGGGTCGTGTCATAGAGCTCGACTGGTCTGGAGTCCATAGGCAATCAAGGGCAAGCTTCTCTGGGAGACACCAGCAATAAGTATAGCAAAACGGGAGGGAATGGCCGCCTCCGCTTCTGTTGGGCGGCCCGCCTTGACCCCTTTCCGTGCCGCGCCTATAGTCTGCCCGCCAGGAGGCGCAGATGGCGAAGCAGGGCTACCGGGTCATGGACTCCGATATGCACGTCATGGAGCCGCGCGACCTCTGGCTCACCTACCTGGACGACCGCTTCAAGGCCTACGCGCCGACCATCGCGCCCCAGGGCGAGCACGGGCGCATCGGCTGGACCAGCCAGGGCAAGGCCCTTCCAGCCTTCAGCGACCACCCCCTGCGCGGGCCGCTGAACAAGGCCCGCTACGACCAGAATCACCCTAAGACCAAGCGCTATGCCGGCGCCAAGGCCCAGGGCTATGGCGCCGCCTCCCAACTGGAGGCGATGGACGTGGAGGGGATAGACGTCGCCGTCGCCTTCCGCACCATCGGCGGCCACGTCATCGCCATAGACGATATGGATGCCGAGCTGGCCGCCGCCCTCTGCCGCGCCTTCAACCGCTGGCTCGCCGACTACTGCGCCAGGGACCCCAAGCGCCTCAAGGCTACTGCCGTCATCCCCCTGCATGATGTCCGCCTGGGCATCAGAGAGGCCGAGTACGCCGTCGGCACGCTGGGGCATGCGGCGCTTACCCTGCCGACGAATCCGGTGAAGCGGCGCCCCTGGTATGACAAGGCCTACCACCCCCTGTGGGAGACGGCCGCCGACCTGGGCGTGCCCGTGGCCTTCCACGGCATCCAGGGCGCCTACCAGGAGCATCTATCCAACCGCTACATGGATAGTCTGATGATGATGCACGCCGCGGCCCACCCCATCGAGATGATGCTGGCGATGGGCGGCCTGATCTATAGCGGCGCCTTCGACCGCCACCCCAAGCTGAAAGCAGCTTTCCTGGAGGCCACCTGCGGCTGGGCGCCCTGGTGGCTCTGGCGGCTGGACGAGGAGCAGACCAAGCTGGGCCACGCCGATGCGATGAAGCTGGAGCGCAAGCCCAGCGACTACTTCGCGGGCCGCTGCTACGTGGCCTGCGACCCGGACGAAGCGGGCGTCCCCGCGGTGGTGCAGGCGCTTGGCGCGGACAACCTGGTCATCTCCACCGATTGGCCCCACGACGATTCGCTCTACCCGCACGCCATAGACGAATTCCTGGCGATGGAGGGCCTGAGCGCGGAGGCCAAGCGGAAGATCCTTTGGGAGAACTGCGCGAGGCTGTACGGGGTGGGACAAGCCCCGGCCTGAGGTGAGGGGTGGGCCTAGGTGCCGTACTGGGCCGTTGCGGTGGCCTGGAAGGCGCGCTGGTCCGCCGTCCACCAGCTCTTGATGTGCGCGATGATGGCCTGGGCGTCCGCCTCCGTAAGCGTGTCCTTGAAGCGCGGCATCTTCCATTCGTAGTTGGGGATGCTGACCCCGTTGAGGACGATGTCAATGAGCAGCTGGTCGGCGTGATGCCAGGTGTGGCCGTTATTGTTGTGTGGAGGCGGGATATCCCGGAGCGCGCCGCCGCTTGCGCCTCCGTGGCAGCTCCGGCAGTTGGCCTCATAGAGGGCCTTGCCCCGCTCGACGACCTCTTTGGGCGCACCCGTTGAGGGCGCGCTAGCGCAAGCGGCGGCCCCTACCGCGATAGCGACGAGGGTGACTGCGGCAGCGATGCTGAGAACCGGCGCAGGTTGCATAAGCGTCCTCCGCAGCTCTTCTTACAGCGCCCAAGGCCTCCGGCGTCTACCGCTGGATCGCCTCGCGCACCTTCGCGCCCATCTCCTTCGTCCCGAGCCACGGCTCGCCCGGCTTCGCGATATCGAAGGTGCGGAGGCCGCTCTCCAGGATGCCCTGGACGGCCTGTTCGACCGCTTCGGCCTCTTTGGGGAGGCCGCAGGAGTAGCGCAGGAGCAGCGCCACGCTAAGGATGGTGGCCAGGGGGTTTGCCTTGTTCTGCCCCGCGATATCGGGCGCGCTGCCGTGGATCGGCTCATAGAGGCCGAAGAGCTTCTTGCCCTCCATCGCGCCGCCCTTCGCCAGCCGCGCGCCGCCCAGGCTCGCCGAGGGAAGCATCCCCATGGAGCCCGCCAGCACCGCCGCTTCGTCCGTGAGGATATCGCCGAAGGTGTTCTCCGTCACGATGACATCGAAGCTGCGCGGGTTCCGGATTAGGTTCATGGCGCAGGTATCCACCAGCATGTGCTCCAGCTTCACGTCCGGGTAGCTCTTGCCGATCTCGATGGCGATCTCGCGCCAGACGCGGGAGGTGGTGAGGACGTTTGCCTTGTCCACGGAGGTCAGCTTCTTGCGCCGCCGCCGCGCCATCTCGAAGCCGACGGTGACCACACGGGCGATCTCTTTTTCGCTGTAGGCCATGGTGTCCACGGCCTTGCGCCCGCGCGGCGTTTCCCAGCGCCTCTTCGGCTTGCCGAAGTAGAGGCCGCCAGTCAGTTCCCGGATGACGAGCATGTCCACGTCCCGGAGGAGGTCTGCCTTGATGGGCGTGGAGTCCAGGAGCTGGGGATGGGTCTTCACCGGGCGCAGGTTGGCGAAGAGCTGCAGGTCCTTGCGGATGCGCAGCAGGCCGTCCTCCGGGCGCGTGGGCGCCTTGGGGTCGTCCCACTTGGGCCCGCCCACGGCGCCCAGGAGCACCGCGTTCGTCTTCTTCGCCATCGCCACCGTCTCATCCGTAATCGCGACGCCGTGGGCGTCTATGCAGCAGCCTCCGATGAGGGCCTGCTTGAACTCGAACTGGTGCCCGTACAACTCGCCGATGCGATTGAGGATGCTGATGCCCTCAGCGACGACGTCGGGGCCGATGCCGTCTCCGGCCACCACAGCGATAGTGAACTTCATGGCGCATATCCTCGGGAGAAATTGAAGGGGCCGCTTCAGGCGGCCCCTGGGATCAGCTATGCTTCTTGCCTGCCGTCTCCGGCCAGCGCTTCTTTTCGTAGGCGGCGATCTTGCCCTCGTCTTTCAGCGTCAGGCCGATGTCGTCCAGGCCGTTGATAAGGCAGTAGCGGCGGAACTCCTCGATGTCAAAGGAGGCCGTCAGGCCCTGGTCATCGTAAACCTGCTTCTTCTCCAGGTCTACGGTCAGCTTGTAGCCGTTCCTGGCCTTGGCCTTCGCCATGATCTTCGCCACGGTCTCCTCCGGCAGGACCACGGGCACCATGCCGTTCTGGTAGCAGTTGTTGCGGAAGATATCGGCGAAGCTGGAGGAGATGATAGAGCGGAAGCCGTACTGGTTGAGGGCCCAGGGCGCGTGCTCGCGGGAGGAGCCGCAGCCGAAGTTGCGCCCCGCGACCAGGATGGTCGCGCCCCTATAGGCCGGGTCGTTCAGCTCGAACTTCGGGTCCGGCTTGCCGTCGGGGAGATAGCGCCAGTCGAAAAAGAGGAAGTCTTCGAAGCCCGTGCGCTCCACGCGCTTCAAGAACTGCTTCGGGATGATCTGGTCCGTGTCCACGTTGACGCGGTTCAGCGCGGCGACGATGCCGGTGACTTTGGTGAACGGTTGCATGGTATTTCTCCGGGCGACCGCACAAGGACGCCTTACAATTTCCCTCGCATCTTCAGAGCTTTGATAACGTCTTCGAAATTCAGACTCGGCTCCCGAGCGCGTTCTTTCACGGCCTCAATATCCTCTTTATCTTCCTCGGCTTCGCGATGCTTGGCTTTCATGCGCTCTTCTTCCACCGCTTTAGCTTGGGAATCTCCTTGGTGAACCATCCGGCTATGAAGCCGGGGAAGTGCATCTCCTTCATCTTGCCTTTGACGAAGGCCTGCATCTCCGCAACGGTCATATTCGGCTGCGTGAAGGCGCCCTGCTGATAGCAAAGGTTGCAGTAGGCCAGGCTCTTTGAGCCGTCGGCCTCCATCCCGTTTTTGCTCCCGTCCTTGGGGAGCGGCATGCTGCAGCTTTGACACTTCTTCGCTTGCTCACCCATCGCAGCCAGCCTTCCTTTACACCTTGATATCCTCGAGCCGCACGCCTTTTCAGGCGGCTACTCGTTTCTATGCAGCGGCTATTCGCTTCAGAATGCGAGGGTCGTTCTCGAGCCAAAAACTGAAGTCCTCATGTACTTCTCCGTTAGCAAATGCCGTCTCATGCTTTGGGTCAATTTTTGCCAACGCATGTTTCAATCGAGCTGTGCGCGCCGCTTTTGTTTTCGAGCACCTTCGCATGATGGGTCGCATTATCCCCTATTTCCAGTCCCGCACGTCCACGAAGTGGCCCGTGATACCCGCCGCCGCCGCCATCTGCGGGCTTACCAGATGTGTGCGCCCGCCCGCGCCTTGCCGCCCTTCGAAGTTGCGGTTGGAGGTGGAGGCGCAGCGCTGCCCAGGCTTCAGCACGTCCGGGTTCATGGCTAAGCACATGGAACAGCCAGCCTCCCGCCACTCGAAGCCGGCATTGGTGAAGACCTTGTGCAGGCCCTCAGCCTCGGCCTGCCGCTTCACGATGGCCGACCCGGGCACCACGATGGCCTGGACCTTGGGCGATTTCTTCTTCCCTTTCACGATGGCCGCCGCTGCGCGTAGGTCTTCTATGCGCGAGTTGGTGCAGGAGCCGATGAAGACGTAGTCTACAGGGATCTCCTGGATGGGCGTTCCTGGCTTGAGGCCCATGTACTCCAGGGCGCGCTGGGCCGCCCGGCGGTCGGCCTCCGTCTTGAAAGACTCCACCGTCGGCACTGTGTCTGTCACCTTCACTAACATGCCTGGGTTCGTGCCCCAGGTGACAAAGGGCGTCATGGAGGCGCAGTCCACCTCCACAACCTTGTCGTATGTCGCGCCGGGATCGGTGGTCAGGGACTTCCACCGCTCCACGGCCTTCTCCCACTCGGCGCCCTTGGGCGCGCGGGGCCTGCCCTTCACGTAGGCAAAGGTCTTTTCGTCCGGCGCGACAAGTCCCGCCCGTGCGCCGCATTCGATGGACATGTTGCAGATGGTCATGCGCCCTTCCATGGAAAGGCCGCGGACCGCTTCTCCCGTGTACTCGATAACGTAGCCGGTGCCGCCGTCCACGCCCAGGCGGCCGATAATGTTCAAGATTAGGTCCTTGGCCGTGACGCCCTTGGGGAGCGCGCCTTTGGTGCGGACCTCCATCGTCTTCGGCTTGGTCTGAATGAGGCACTGCGTCGCAAGAACGTGCTCGACCTCCGAGGTGCCGATGCCGAAGGCCAGCGCGCCGAATGCGCCGTGGGTGGATGTGTGGCTATCGCCGCAGACGATGGTCATCCCCGGCTGGGTCCACCCCTGCTCCGGGCCGATGACGTGGACGATGCCCTGGTTGGGATTGTGGATATCGTAGTAGGTGAAGCCGAACTCCTTCGCGTTCTTGGTCAGCACCTCGATCTGCTTCCGCGAGGTCTCGTCCGCGATGGGCCTGGAGCGGTCCGTCGTCGGCACGTTGTGGTCCACCGTCGCCACTGTCAGGTCCGGGCGGCGCACCTCGCGGCTGTTGAGGCGCAGGCCGTCGAAGGCCTGCGGGGAGGTCACTTCGTGGATCAGGTGCAGGTCAATGTAGAGGAGCGCCGGTTTGCCGGGCTCTTCGCTCACGACGTGCGACTCCCAGATCTTTTCGAACATTGTCTTAGGCATAGTGGTCTTTCTGCCGCAGGGCCAGATATGAGCCCGAGCCCTGGGAATGTTCAGGCGAGCGTGAGCGTCCTGCCGGTGTGCGCTAGGGGCCGACCTTTGCCGATTGTGCCGCGGCTTTCGGCATGTCGCGGTTGGCAAGAAGGCGGTTCAGGGCGTTCACGTAGGCCTTCGCGCTGGCGACGATGATATCGTTGTCCGCGCCGCGCCCGATGTACGTCATGCCGTCCTTCTCGATGCGCACCATCACTTCGCCCAGGGCGTCTATCCCGTGGGTGATGGACTGCACCGCGTACTCATCGAGTTTGGCCTTCGCGGCGACGATGCTTTCGATGGCCTTGTAGGTCGCGTCTACTGGGCCGGTGCCCGTCGCCTTCCTCTCCTGCATCTTCCCGTCCGGCCCGGTGAGCTGCACCGTGGCCGTGGGCGTCTGGCCGCTGCCGCAGACCACGTTCATCTTGCCCAGCTTATAGGCGTCGGTCGTCGTCCGTTGCTCATCGGCCACGATGGCGATCAGGTCGCGGTCGGAGACTTCCTTCTTCTTCTCCGCCACTTCCTTGAAGCGGTCGAAGGCCCGCGCCAGATCGGCTTCGCTCAGGCGGTAGCCCAGCTCTTCCAGGCGCTGCTTCACGGCGTGGCGTCCGCTCAGCTTGCCCAGCACCAGGGCCGTGCCGCTGAGGCCGACGCTCTTGGGATCCATGATTTCGTAGGTCGTGCGCTCCTTCAGGATGCCGTCCTGGTGGATGCCGGAGGCATGGCGGAAGGCGTTCTTGCCCACAATGGCTTTGTTGGGTTGAACGGCGAAGCCCGTGTGCTCGCTCACTAGGCGGCTGGCCTTGACCAGCTGCGTGGAATCTATGTTCGTCCCGATGTTGTAGGTGTCTTTGCGCGTTTTGAGCGCCATCACCACTTCTTCCAGGGAGGCGTTGCCCGCGCGCTCGCCGATGCCGTTGATCGTGCATTCGATCTGGCGCGCCCCCGCGCGGATGGCCGCCAGGCTGTTGGCCACGGCCATCCCCAGGTCGTTGTGACAGTGGACGGAGATGCGCGCCTTCTTGATGTTCCGCACGTTCTCGATGATGCCCTTGATGAACTTATAGAACTCCTCCGGTGTCGTGTAGCCCACGGTGTCCGGGATGTTCACCGTCGTCGCCCCGGCGTCAATGGTCGCCTCCAGCAGGCGGTAGACGTACTCCGGGTCCGAGCGCGTGGCGTCCATGGGCGAAAACTCCACGTCCGCCACCTTCTTGCGGGCGTGGGCCACGGCCTCCGCCGCCAGGAGCAGAACCGTCTCGCGGTCCTTCTTCAGCTGGTGCAGCAGGTGGATCTCGGAGCTGGAGAGAAAGACGTGGATGCGCGGGTGCGCCGCCTCTTTGAGCGCCTCCGCCGCCGCGTCCACGGCCTTGATGTTGGCGTGGGAGAGCGCGGCGATGATGGGGCGGCGCACCTCTTGGGCGATGCGCTTCACGGAGGCCATCTCGCCGGGCGAGCTGATGGGGAAGCCGGCTTCGATGATGTCCACGCCCAGTGTGTCCAGCTGGTGGGCGATCTGGACCTTCTGCTCCAGCGTCATCGTCGCGCCCGCGGCCTGCTCGCCGTCGCGCAGGGTTGTGTCGAAGATTAGGACTTTGTCTTCAGTTGTCGTAGCCATGGGGTGTAGCCTCTTTCGTTGCCGTGAAAACCTTGGGAGATCGCGCGCGGAGGTGAGCCAGTCTCTTTATCCCCCGCAGGGGAGGAGGAGGCTGGCCCGGGTCTTCATGGCGAACCGGGCTGGGCTGGGGGCTATGTCAATCGTGGTCTGTGACATATTACTAAACCGCAATCTTCACTTTGCCGATGTAAGCGTTGGGGCGTTGTTCCCGAGGGATGCGTTCGCCCTGCTCCTGCAGGCCCTCGATGTACGTCTCGATGGCATCCTTGGCATTCCTTGCGGCGTGCGCGACGGTGTCTCCCGTTGAAAAACAGCCGGGCAGGGCAGGGACGCGGACAGAATAGCCCCGGGCGTCCTCCTGTTTTTCGATAACTATGGTGTATTCGCGGACCACGGCGTACTTGCGATCTCTTGCCATCGTTACCTCAGACACCCTATGAACTCTTCGTCGCTCAGACCTGCTCGTTTGATCATATCTCGTAAGATGCCGATGCCGACTTCCCCAACACCGCGGAAAACAAGCATCTTGCCATTGGGCATGAAGATCTTAACGTGGTCTCCTTTGCCTTGCCTGACCATTCCTCTGCTCTTTGGAAGGCCTGTATGACTTCCTGTGCCCTCAATTCTCGAAGGCGAGGACTCATATCGCCCTAGTACGCCGAGCCTGCGTCCTTGGGCTTCTGCAGCCACTTCATCATACCGCGCAGCTCAGCGCCCACCTTCTCGATCTGGCTGTTCTGGTCCTTCTTCCGCATGGCGTTGAAGTGCGTCGCCCCTTCGCGCCATTCGGTGATCCATTCCTTCGCAAAGGTGCCGTCTTGGATCTCCTTGAGCACCTTCTTCATCTCCTTGCGCACCCGCTCGTCAACGATGCGCGGGCCGCGGGTGTAGTCGCCGTACTCCGCCGTGTCGCTCACGGAATAGCGCATATAGTTCAGGCCGCCCTGATACATCAGGTCCACGATGAGCTTCAGCTCGTGCATCGTCTCAAAGTAGGCCAGCTCCGGCTGGTAGCCCGCCTCCACCAAGGTATCGAAGCCCGCCTTCACCAGCGATGAGACGCCGCCGCAGAGGACGGACTGCTCGCCGAAGAGGTCCGTCTCCGTCTCTTCCTTGAACGTCGTCTCCAACACGCCCGCCCGCGTGCAGCCGATGCCCTTGCCGTACGCCAGCGCCATGTCCTTGGCCTTGCCGCTGGCGTCTTGGTGGACGGCGATGA
This sequence comes from Chloroflexota bacterium, assembly GCA_016875535.1. Classification (NCBI taxonomy): domain Bacteria; kingdom Bacillati; phylum Chloroflexota; species Chloroflexota bacterium. The sequence continues at coordinate 13,173 of VGPF01000008.1, read as the reverse complement.
GCGCCGGAGTCCCCGCGCCCTCCGTGTAGACCTCGCGGACGCGATGGCCGGGTGCCTTGGGCGCGATCATGCTGACGTCCACATCCTTGGGAGGGACCACCTGTTTGTAGTGGATGTTGAAGCCGTGGGCGAACATAAGCGCATCGCCCTTGCCCAGGTATGGCTTGATCTCCTCATCGTAGACCTTGTACTGCACCGTGTCCGGCAGGAGAATCATGATGATATCGGCGGCCTTGGCGGCGTTCGCCACCGTGTCCACCTTCAGCCCGTCCTTCTCCGCCTTGGGCCAGCTCTTGCTGCCCTTGTACAGGCCGACGGTGACGTCGCAGCCCGAGTCCTTGAGGTTGAGGGCGTGGGCGTGGCCCTGGCTCCCATAGCCGATGACCGCGATCTTCTTGCCCTTCAACAGACCCAGGTTTGCGTCGCTGTCGTAGTAGATCTTCGCCATGGTGCTCCTATTCTTCCTTCGCGCTTGTCTTCAGCGCCGACTTCTTGCCGCGTGTGATCGCGACCCTGCCGGTGCGCATGATTTCCAGGATGCCGAAGCCCTTCATCAGGCTCAAGATCGTGTCTATCTTGCTCTCTTCGCCCGTGATCTCGATGACCAGCGTGTCGGAGGCCACGTCCACGATCTTGGCGCGGAAGAGCTCGACGATCTGGATGATTTCGCCCCGGATCACGGAGTCCGGCGCCTTCACCTTCACCAGCGCCAGCTCCCGGGCCACGATGTCCTCGCTGCTCAGGTCTGTGACCTTCACCACCTCGATGATCTTGCGCAGCTGCTTCGTCGCCTGCTCCACCGTGTCCTCGTTCTCCGCGTTGACCACAAAGGTCATGCGCGAAAGGTTGGGCACTTCGCTTTCGCCCACGGCTAGGCTGGCGATGTTGAAGCCCCGTCGGCGGAACATGCTCGCCACCCGGTTCAGGACGCCGGGCTTGTCCTGCACCAGGGCGGTGATGGTGTGCTTGCGGTAGTGCGCGCCGTTGGTCGTCATGTGGATGCATCCTTGTGGTCCACCAGCTCCCGGCCGGGCATGGGGGCCTCCAGCATCTCCTTCACGGAGGTGCCGGCGGGGATCATGGGGTAGACGTTCTCTTCCGATTCCACGGCGAAGTCCACGATCACCGGGCCCTTGTGGGCCATCGCCTTCTCGATCGTCTCGCGCACCTTGCTCCGCTCGGTCACGCGGAAGCCCTTCATGTCGTAGGCCTCCGCCAGCTTCACGAAGTCCGGGTTGAAGAAGCGCGTCTCCACGTAGTCCTTCTTATAGAAGAACTCCTGCCACTGGCGCACCATGCCGTGGAAACCGTTGTTGAAGATGGCGAACTTCACGTCAATGTTGTGCTCGCGGATCGTGGCCAGCTCTTGGAGCGTCATCTGGAAGCCGCCGTCGCCGCAGATGGACCAGACCGTGTCATGGGGCCGTCCCACCTTCGCGCCCAGGGCCGCAGGCACCTCAAAGCCCATGGTGCCCAGGCCGCCGGAGGTCACGAAGGAACCGGGCTTGGTGTAGAAGAAGTGCTGGGCGGCCCACATCTGGTGTTGGCCCACCCCGGTCACGATGATGCTGTTGCCCTTGGTGGCCTCCCACAGCTGGCGCACCACGTACTGGGGCAGGAGCTTGTTGTTCTCCGGGATAAGGTGCGAAGGGTGCTCCTTCTTGGCCTGCTCGATCTCGCGCACCCACTCCACGTGGGTCTTGCTCGTGACCTGGCGGTTCAGCTGGGTCAGGACGTTCTTCACGTCGCCCACCAGGGGAACCGTCGTCTTTACGTTCTTATCTATCTCGGCCGGGTCAATGTCAATGTGGATCACCTTCGCCCGCGGCGCGAAGTCCGAGATGCGCCCGGTGACTCGGTCGTCGAAGCGCATGCCGATGGCGATGAGCAGGTCGGCGCGGTCTATCGCGATATTGGCGTATGCCATCCCGTGCATCCCCGGCATCCCCACGGAGAGGACATGGTCTTCAGGGAAGCTGCTGATGCCAAGCAGCGTCGTGATAACCGGGATCTGGGCCTTCTCCGCCAGCTCCCGCAACTCGGCGTAGGCGCTGGAGATGATGACGCCGTGGCCCGCCAGGATGATGGGCTTCTTGGCCTCCGCGATGAGCTTCGCGGCGGCCCGGATCTGCGAGGGATGCCCGGTCAGATGCGGCTTGTACCCGGGCAGGTCAATGGCCACGTCTTCCGGGTTGTAGTCCACGATCTCCTGCTGGACGTCCTTGGGGATGTCCACCAGCACCGGCCCCGGGCGGCCCGTCTTGGCGATGTGGAAGGCCTCTTTTATGGTGCGGGCCAGCTCACTCGGGTCCATTACCAGGTAGTTGTGCTTGGTCACAGGCAGCGTGACGCCCTGGACGTCCGTCTCCTGGAAGGCGTCCTTGCCGATGGCCTTGCGCGGCACCTGGCCCGTGATGGCCACCATGGGCACGGAGTCCATGAGGGCATTGGCCAGGCCCGTCACCAGGTTCGTTGCGCCGGGGCCTGACGTGGCGATGCAGACGCCCACCTTGTCCGTCACGCGGGCATAGCCGTCCGCCGCGTGGGCGGCGGCCTGCTCGTGGCGGACCAGGATGTGCTTCAGTTGGGGGTATTGTGGCAGGGTCTGATAGAGCGGCAAGATCGCGCCGCCCAGCAGGCCGAAGACCACGTCTACGTCTTCCCGTATCAGGGACTCGCAGACCACTTGCGCGCCGGTGAGCTTCATAGGCGTCCTTTCTCTTTCCGGCCCAGGAATCGCAGCTAGAGCCGCAGTAACAAAAAAACCCGTCCCACCAAGGGACGGGATGCGATTCCCGCGGTACCACCCTCATTCCCCTCCGGTTCCACATCCGGCGGGGCCCTTCCTTGGCTATCTCGGGCCAGCCCGTCCAACCTTAGTGGCCCGGCTTGCGCCGGACTTCAGCTTGGCCGCTCCAGGGCGACTTCGAGGCTCTTGTCACCGGGTTCGCACCGTTCCCCGGCTCTCTGATGGCAAGAGGGGCCTCTACTGCTCCCTTTCACCGCGTTCCAACAAACACCAACACTATCAGGCGGAGGGGGCTCCTGTCAACCGAGACCGCCGGAGGGCGGAAGGAAGCCTACTTCTGTTGGCCGGACTTCGCCACTCGCAGGGGGATTCGGACCATCTCCTGGCCCTCCACATCGGCATGCAGAGAGTAGGCCCCGAACCTGGGGAAGGTTACGCTTCCGAAGGCGATGCTCACTCTGGCGACGATGTCATAGGACCCTGGCGCTGGCGGGCCGATGGTGATAGCCGCCTCGGCAGGGTTGATGACGGCCTTTCCATCGGCGTCAATGATGCTCAGCGTGATGCGCTTCTGCCCCACCTCGGTCGGCTCGGCGCGGAACTGCGCCACCAGGTGGAAGGAGCCGTGGGTGACCGGCGTTGACTGGGCGAAGATGGTGTCAAAGCCTATGCCCAGGGCGTTGATCTTGTTGGAGACCTCCGCATAGTCGCAGATGAACGCGAAATCGAGTTCCACGGCAGCCTTAGCCTTTCTGTGCCGGCCTTCGTATCTCGGCTTGGAGACTCGCCGGGATAGGCCTGCAGCCGCACGCCTTCGCATGCGCCGAGTGCCAGGCTATTCTAGCCGCTTTTGGGGCGCTTTTGGGCAGCACGTGCCTTCTATGCCACGCGGCGTTGATGGGCATAGGGCTACCCTAGCCCCAATACTTCGATGCCGGCCTGAGGAAAGTCCTTGTCAAACGTGTAACCCCCTTTGATATCGCTACTTCTGGCGGCGGCCCAGATCAGGGCATCGTCAAAGGAGACCTTGGCTGACTCACGACAGAGGTACAGTCCCTGAAGCACAAAGCCCTTTTCAAGGCGGAAGAGTTCGATGTTCGTTTGCTGGCAGAGTTGGATGAGGCTGTCTGCTACCGTTGTCCGCGGCAGTCGGTAATACGAAGTGAGCACATACGCCGCTTCAGCTAAGGCGGCGTCGGTGAGGTACAGCCGGTCCTCTCGCTCCAGGATCCGGGACGCGGCCTCCCCGAGGTCCGGGGGCGTATTCGTCAGGTACCTGACGATGATGTTCGTGTCAACGAATCCGGTCATGGCTTGTTCCGGTTACCTCCGTACTTCTCCCGCACATCCTTCTCGATGACAACCTGCCATTTGGTTCCGACTTTTGTCGGCATGGTATGACTCCGGTCATTCGTATGACTTTTTGCTGAAGTATGACTACTAAGCACAGTCATACTTTCAGGGAAGAACACGCCCGAAGGTCGCCGCTTACCCCAAGAAACCCTTCACCGCTGCCGTGAACTTTGCAGGCTGCTCCAGCATCGGGTAGTGCCCTGCCTTTGCGATGGCGATGCTCCGCGCGCCCTGCACCCGGCGCTTGAACAGCGCCGCATATTGCGGCGGCACCACCTGGTCCCCCGCGCCCCAGATCAGCAGCGTCGGCGCTTCGATGCGCGAGAGGCGCTTCTTGAGCCCCTTGTCCGGGATGGGGAAGAGGAACTTCCCGGCGGCGGAGAGCGCCTTCGCCCGCTCGATGACCGCTGCCTTCTTCTCCTCGTCGCTCTGCGGCGTGACGATCAGGCCGCCCTTCGCCGCCGCGGCGGCGTCATGCCACGATGCGGCGTTCAGCTCCGCCTCCGTCGTCGCGAAGGGGTCAACCCCTGGCCGCTTCTCATCGAAGAGGCCGCTGGGCGCGACGAGCACCAGCCTGCGAACGAGCGACGGCCGCAGCGCCGCGACCTCGGCGGCGATGGCGCCGCCGAAATCGTGGCCGATGAGGTCGGCCTGCCGGAGCTTCAGCGTGGCAAAGAGGTCGAACTGATAGAGGGCGATGTCCAGAAAATCGTCCAGCCGTTCCAGGCCCGTGCTCTCGCCGAAGCCCGGGAACTCCGGCGCGATGACGAGCCTCCGCTGGGCCAGCGCCTCCAGCCACGCCGTGGCGCGAGGGAGTCCCGCCCACCCGTGCAGGAAGACGATGGGCCGTCCCTTCCCTTGCGACCAATAACGGACGCTAAACGTCCCCTTGCGCATGGAGACTCGCTGTAGTATCGGCATGGGCCTCCTCGATTCTCGCCTAGCGCGCGCGGGCCGCAGGCGTCTGCATCGCGCGCTCTGGGAGCGCCTTGGGATACCACTCGTCGCGCCACTCGGACCACAGGCCCCGCAGATGCGGCATCACCTCCCGCGCGAAGAGGTCCGTGTTCATCAGCGTCGTCTCGCGCGGCATGTTCCCCAGGTGCAGGAGGCACATCAGGTGGCCCACGTGGAGGCGCGTGATGACGTCCTTCAGCTGCTCCCGCACCGTCGCCGGACTCCCGGCTACGATGAACCCCTGCTCGATGTAGTCCTTCCACGTCATGCGCTTGCCCGATTGCTGGCGCTGTTGCCGCTGCGTCGGCGCGAACTGCGAGCTCAGCCCCGCCGCGATCGTCTTCACCGTCCGGTAGCCCGGCGCCTCCGCGAACCCCGCCGCGATGTGCAGGCACTTGTCGTAGAAGTAGTCCACGTGGGGCGCGTAGATCCGCTCCGCCTCCGCGTCCGTGGGCGCCACGCAGATCAGCTGCAGAAAGCCCCCGCGATAGGGGTTGCGCTTCAGCCCCATCTCGTCCAGCGTCCTCCAGTAGCCCTGCATCACCTGCTCCCCGCGCTTGTAGCCGGAGAAGCTCAGGTAGCTGTACGAGTAGTTCCGTTCCGCCACCCACGCCCACGTCTCGATGCTGCCGCCGCCGGGCACCCACACGGGCGGATGCGGCTTCTGCAGCGGGCGTGGCCAGACGTTCACATAGCGCAGCTGCGTGTACTTGCCGTTGAAGGCGAAGGGCTCCGGCTCCATCCAGGCCCGCATGATCAGGTCGTGGGCCTCCTGGTACTTCTCGCGCAGGGTGGCGGGCGTCGCCCCGTAGCAGTAGTTCGTGTCCATGGAGCTGCCCACGGGGAAGCCGGCCACCAGGCGGCCGCCGCTCATCACGTCCAGCATCGCCAGCTCCTCCGCCACGCGGATCGGCGGGTTGTAGAGCGCGATGCTGTTCCCCAGCACCACGATGGCCGACCTCTTCGTGTTCCGCGCAAGCGTCGCCGCCATGATATTGGGCGATGGCATCATCCCGTAGGCGTTCTGATGATGCTCGTTCACGCACACGCCGTCGAACCCCGCTTCCGCCGCATGCTCCAGCTCGTCCAGGTACTCGTTGTACATCCGGTGGCCCGCCGCCGGGTCGTAGAGCCTGCTGCTGGGCGGCGTCACCCACACGCTGGGGTATTTCTGGGAGAAATCGGCGGGCAGGTCCTGGTACGGCATCAGGTGGAACCAGTAGAAGCGCATGGCGGCCTCCCGGGCGGCGGCTGTGGAGCCTGGCTGGCCCAAGTCTAGGCCGCATGGCGGGCGAGTCAATGGAAACACGACGCGAGGCGTTACGTGAGCTATACTACGCCTCCACCTGATTCACGGAGCCGAGCGTTGCCGCCTGCCCGTCCCCAGCTTCGCCCGCCGCAAGCCCTCGCGCCCTTCCGGGTCGTCGAGATCGGCAGCCGCGTTGCCGCGAGCTTCTGCGCCAAGTTCTTCGGCGATTTCGGCGCCCAGGTTGTCAAGGTGGAGCCCCGCGCGGGCGCCCCGGAGCGCCGCATGGGCCCCTTTGTGGGCGACGATATGGCCGGCGCATCCGGCCTGCATCTCTTCCTCAACACCAACAAGAAGAGCGTCACCCTCGAGCCCTCCACGATCACCGGCGCGGCCATGCTAAAGGCCCTCCTTCGCGAAGCCGATCTCCTCATCGAAGGCCTGCCGCCCGGCACCCTCGACTCCTGGGGCCTGGGCGAAGCCGATCTCTCCCGCGATTGCCCAAACCTCGTCGTCGCCTCCATTACCGATTACGGCCAGACCGGCCCCTATCGCCATCGCAAGGCCGCCGATATCGCGCACTGGGCCATGGCCTGCCTTATGATCGGCTCCGGCCTCTCGGACCGGGAGCCTCTCCGCGTCGGCGATGATGTCAGCGAATACGTCGCAGGCCTCAACGCCTGCGCCACGGCCCTCGGCATGCTCTTCGGCCGCGATGCCGTCGGCGGCCAGCGCGCCGATCTCTCGGTGCTGGAGGCCCTCATCACCGTCCAGCCCTCCAGCGCCCTGTCCTACGCCTACAACAAGACCCACATGGGGCGCGCGGGCAACCGCTTCCCCATGAACATCGTCCACTGCAAGGACGGCTACGTCGGCTTCTACCCCCAGTTCCCGCATCAGTGGGAGATGTTCGCCGATGCCCTCGGCATGCCCCAGCTCAAGACCGATCCGCGCTTCGCCGCCCCCCTGGCCCGCATGGAGCATGCCGATGAGGCCCTCGCTATCATCCTCCCCTGGTTCCTGGATCGCACCTGCGATGAGGCGGTGCGCATCGGCCAGGAGCACCACGTCCCCTTCGTCCGCGTCGCCAGTGCCAAAGACCTCGTGGAGAGCCCCCAGTACCAGGCTCGCGGCTTCTTCACCGATATTGGGACTGCCGGGTCAGGCAAAGTCGCCGCGCTGGGACGGCCCTTCGGCATGAGCGCCACGCCCTGGCAGCTGCGCTCCGCCGCGCCCGACCTGGGTCAGCACAACATCGAAGTCTTCTGCAACCGCTTGGGCCTCTCCAAGCTGGAGCTCGGCATCCTTGCCGAGCAGGGAGTCATCTGATGCCGCTCCCCTTGGAAGGCATCCGCGTCTGCGACCTCACCCAGTTTTGGGCAGGCCCCTTCGCCACCCAGTACCTGGCGAACCTGGGCGCTGAAGTCATCAAGATCGAACCGGCGGGCCGGGGCGATCGCCAGCGCACCAGCGCCGTGCCGCGCCCCAACGCAGGCGAGTGGGTCGCCATCTTCAACGGCACCAACGTGAACAAGCACGGCTGCACTCTGGACATCACCACTCCGGAAGGCAAGGCCCTCCTCCGCCATCTCATCTCCATCAGCGATGTGGTGGCCATGAACATGAGCGCCCGCGCCGTCAAAAAGCTCGGCCTCGAGTACGACTACGTCCGCTCCGTGAACCCCACCGTCGTGATGCTCTCCATGACCGGCTTCGGCGCAACCGGCCCCTGGCAGGAATACGTGGGCTTCGGCCCCCAGTTCGAGCAGGCCTCCGGCATTACCTATATCAGCGGCTACCCCGATTTGGAGCCGATGGGCAATCCCGCCATGGGCGACCCCATCGGCGGGACCTTCGGCGCCATCGCCATTATGATGGCCCTCAGCCACCGCCGACGTACAGGCCAGGGCCAGTTCATAGACCTCGCCACCACGGAAGGCATGTCCTTCATCAACCCCTATGCCCTCCTGGACTACACGATGAACGGGCGCATCATGGAGCGCAACGCCAACAAGCACCGCCTCTGGTCGCCCCACGGCGCCTTCCCCTGCAAGGGTCACGATGAGTGGGTCGCCATCGCCGTGCAGAGTGATGCCCAGTTCGCCGCCCTCTGCGCCTGCATCGGCAGGCCCGAGCTGGCCGCCGCCCCCCGCTTCGCCGATGCGCTCTCCCGCTGGGAGAACGAAGCCGCGCTCCGCGAACCTATCGCCCACTGGTCCCGGCGGCACACCAACCAAGAAGCCGCCGCCCTGCTTCAGCAGGCCGGCGTCCCCTCAGGGGCCACCGTCACCCACGCCACCGTCATAGACGATCCCCAGCTCAAGCACCGCGACTTCTTCTGGTGGATTGATCGCCCCATCAACGAAGGGAAGCATCCCTACTACGGCTTTCCCGCCCAGCTCTCCAAGACGCCCGTCACGGCGCGGAAGATCCCGCCCACCCTTGGAGAAGATAACGCCTACGTCTATGGCGATCTCTTGAGCCTGGCGAGCGCGAAGATGGCGGATCTGGATAGGCGCGGCGTCATCGCCAAGACCGTGCCCTAGGCCTTCTCCCGCCCGTCCCGGTTCAGGTGGCGCTCCGCGCTATCGAGCATGATGGTCACAGGACCGTCGTTGTGGATCTCCACCAGCATGTGCTCCTGGAAGCGCCCCGTCTGGACCTCCAGTCCCGTCGCGCGGAACTGCGCCGTCAGCCGCTCGAACATCGGCGCGGCCTGTTCAGGCGGCGCGGCCGTGGTGAAACTCGGGCGGCGGCCCTTGCGCGTCTTCGCGTACAGGGTGAATTGGCTCACCAGCAAAAGCGCGCCTTGCACATCCAGCGCTGAAAGATTGAAGCGCCCTTCGGCATCGGGAAAGATGCGCAGGTTGACGCACTTCTCCACGATGTAGCGGCTGTCCTCGTCCGTATCCTCCCGGCCCATGCCGATGAGGAGGACGAGTCCCTTGCCGATGCGCCCCACGTCGCCGCCGTTCACGGCGACGGACGCCCTGGCGACGCGCTGGACGAGTGCGCGCACTCCGGCTCCCTAACTTCCTGCGTTCCCTAGTTCCTGGTTCCTTCGCAGTTCGCTACTTGGCCGCCGCGGGCGAAGCCTCTTTGGCGGGGGTGTTCTTGGACTCGCTCTTCGTCTCGGTCTTCGTCTCGGTCTTCGCCTCGCCCTTGCTCTCGGAAGAGGCCGCCGCGCCCTCTTTTTTTTCGCCCTTTGCATCTGGCTTGGAGCCGTTCTCGGAGTCCGTCCCTTTGCGGGCGTAGTCCGTGGTATAGAAGCCGCTGCCCTTATACACCACGGCAGGCACGTGCAGCAGGCGCTTGGCCTGGGTCGAGCACGTGGGGCATGTGGCGATCGTCTCCGCGCTGAAGCTCTGCTTCAGCTCAAAGCGGTGCTCTTGCGGGCACAAGTACTCATAGATAGGCATAGATCAGAAGCTCCGGGGTAGCGCTTGGGCTGGCGGACTGCTAAATCTCACTCTAGCAACCAGGCCGGGAGAGTGTCAAGGATTCTCTCAGGCGGACCTCTTATGCCCCCGGCGGCACCACCAGGCCGCTTGGGCGCATCGCCGCGCCCCGCCCGGCCACGCTCTCCGCGCGCTGGAGATAGCCGCTGAACCAGATAATGAAGTCGGCCATGTCCACATGCACATGGCACAGGCCGTACTTATTCTGCTCGCGGACAACGCGCTCGCACTTGGGGTAATTGCATCGGGTCATGGGGACTCCTTATAAAGGCGGCCACGGGTAGGGCCGCCGGCGGTCGGCGAAGGGCTTGAAGGAGATCGCGCGCGCAGCGGCTAAGGCCTCCACGCGCTGGTAGAAGGCCGTCACCTCTCCCGGCGCAAGGTGCGACGTGATTTCTTTCGTCAGCGCCTCGTCATGGCACAGCGTGGCGATGGCCGGGACAAGGCTCGCCGGGAGCGGCGCTTTGTCCAGCTCCCACATCACCGTGCGCAGCTTCGGCTCCGCGTGAAAGCTCAGGCCGTGGTCTATCCCCCATAGGCGGCCGTCGCCCTTGGCCTGGAGGATATGCCCGCCTTTGCGGTCCGTGTTGTTGATGAGGCAGTCGAAGACGGCGATGGGCGTCAGGTCGGCGCGGCGCTGCTCCTGGATCGTGAAGTAGTGCGCCTCGGGGACTGCTTCGATGAAGAGCTGTAGCGAGCCGATGCCGTAGGGCCCTTCGCGGATCGCCGTCGCAGGCACGATCTCCCACCCTAGCGCCTCGCTCACGCGCCAGGCCAGGTACTCCCTGCGGTAGAGCGTTCCGTACGGGAAATCCCACAGCGGCCGCTCGCCGTCGCGCGGCTTGTAGACGGCCTTGCAGGCCGCATCACCCTGGCGCACGTCCACCAGGAAGGCGGCGTTGTGCCCGGCCGGGATGGCGCGCGGGTTCGTGACCTCGCCGCCGCGGAGGAGCGAAAGGGTTGCCGAAGAGGCCTTCGTGCGCTGCGCCATAGCATTGCCCCGGGTGAGCTAGGGCGATTGTAGCACCGCGCCGCTAGGGGACCCGTCGCCCGAAAATCACCAGGTCGCGCTCGATGCCGTTCATCTCGGCCACTTTGGGCAGGCGGCCCCACTCGGCGAAACCCGCCCGGGTGAAGAGCTTCACGCTATGCTCATTGTGGGCCTGCACCAGGCCCACCAGGTTCCGTAGCCCCAGCTTCGGCGCGCCGGCGATGGCCTGCTCCAGCAGCCGCTTGCCCAGGCCATGCCCTTGGTGCGCCGCCGTGAGATACACGCTCACTTCCGCTGTGATGTGGTAGCCCGAGCGGTCGTGGAAGTCCTGGAAGCTGAACCACGCGGCCACCTTGCCGTCCACCTCAGCCACCCAGAACGGCCGCTTCGGCGAATGGCTGCGGAACCAGGGGATGCGACTCTCCACTGTGACGGGCGTCGTCTGCGCCGTGGAATAGCCGTTGGCGACCGCTTCGTTGAAGATGGCGACGATGGCCGGGAGGTCGGACTCGACGGCGTCGCGGATGACGAGGTTGCGTATGGTCATGGCCCGGACTTCCAGTATACCAGGAGCGGAGGCGCATTGACTCCCGGGCCATGCCTGCCTATCATGCCCCTAAGGTCTACCGTCGGGATGGGAGGCGACCATGAGCGCAAGCGTGACGCCGAAGCAGGCTTGGGAGACGATGCGCTCCCTGCCGCACCTCCAGCGCATCCGCCGCGGCGATCTGGAGCCGGGCCGCTGGCTCAACGCCGAACCCGGCGATGGCTCCGGCGGCTGGGGCTCCTGGGGCGTCAAGGCCAAGCCCAGCAAGCGCGGCCTCACCCTCATGAACCTCATCGAAGCCGGCGACCCGCCGCCCCCCGAAGATGGCTTCGCCACCCAGCAGATCCGCGGCGCCGCCATGGATCCCCGGTGGCCCCTCTATCCCATGGCCTATGCCGCCAACAAGCGCTATCAGGTTTGGGCCGATAACGTCATGGCCCTCTATGAGGAGGCCGTCTCCCGCCAGTGGTCCGCCACCCGCGATATCCCCTGGGAGCGGCTCACGCCCCTCCCCCGCGATCTGGAGCGCGCCCTCTGCATGATTTGCACCCACTTCACCCGCGTGGAGTTCCTCGCCGCCGACCACCTGGGCGAATGGCTCGCCAAGATCGGCTATGCCTACCACGAGGTGAAGATGTTCCTGGGCGCCCAGATCATGGACGAGACCCGCCACCTGGAAGTCTTCCGCAAGCGCGCCTTCGCCAACGGCGGCGGCATGGGCGCTTCGATGCAGCCCAAGATGGACACCGCCGCCGCCCTGGGCCTGATGCCCGATCAGCCAGCCATCCGAGCCGATTACAACAAGAACTCCTACGCCGTCCAGTTCATTGACGAAGGCATCGTCCTCGATCTCTTCCGCTTCTCCGAGTTCCTCTGCCAGACGGAAGTGGACAAGATCATGTTCCAGCGCATCATGCAGGACGAGGCTCGCCACGTCTCCTACGGCGCCATGCGCCTCAAGTTCCACCTGGAGAACTGCCCCGATAGGGAAGAGGAGACAGAGCGCCTCCACGCCCTGGCCGATACCCTCGAGGTGAGCCACGCCGTCTCCATCCTCCTCAACCCGGACACCATGGAGCCCAGCGCGGTGCTTGCCGGCGGCGGCGCGGGCAAGATGGACAGGGGCTATGAGGCCTACCGCCAGCTCTATGTCCGCGTCCGCGAGGAATACCTCCGCCGCTGCGACACCGTCGGCTTCTCCCGCCGCGACCGCTGCCTCCTGCCCCCCGAGCCTCCGTTCTAGGGGGAGCGGGAGTTTCAGGTGTAGGGGCGAGCCAAGGCATTGTTGTCTTTTGTGCGGCTCGCCCTCAGGATGGCCGAGGAAGGGGTTTGCCATTGCAGGTGAACAATCGCCTAGTGATGTGAGGGCGTCTCGCTCGGATCCTTCGGCGGGCATTATTGACCCCGTCAATCGAGACGTTCGTCTCCATCAGCTCACCGAGGCGAAAAACAGAGGCCGCCGAAAGGCGGCCTCGACCCAGCCGTCGAAGCGACTGGGGGGGTTCGGTTTCATCCTACGAGGGGAACGAGTCTCCGTCAATAGGCGCTTGGCACAGCCTGTGAGGAGCGCATCCGGTGCTCTCCCTGGGAACGAGATGGTTCTCTAGCTTTAGCCGAAGTTCATTCGCCTATTGACATGACCGCGCAGGCATGCATTATCATGACTGTGTAAGCCTTCGCCAGGACAGCGAGCCGGGAAGGTGTGACCGCTAAGGCGCGCGGCCGTGCGCCCAACGCAGTCACGCCTTCCCTTTTTCTTTGTCCGGCGTTGTGCGGGCGGTCGCGGTGCGCCGCGCCTAGGAGGCGTGCCGTTGCAGTCTGAGCAAGGCTTGCGCGAAACGTCGGTGGAAGTAGAGGTGTCGCGATAAGCGG
>VGPF01000007.1 GCA_016875535.1 Chloroflexota bacterium | reverse complement strand
CGGCGCGCGCCCCTCTGTCTCTCCGTGTGCCGCACCGGGAAGGGCCACCCGCTGTCACCCCAGGGCGCGCCCCGCGCCCCTACACGTCGGCGGGCGGCCTGAGGCTCTGGATTGGGCTGCACCCGCAACCCAACGCTCCGTACCTCCTTCGGGCGCTCAAGTGCTTCGCACCAGAGACCCTCGGATGACAGTGCGCCTCTCCTCTCCGCTCTTGCCTACGCCCGGCTGAGGCATGGCGATGCATTGCATTTGCTAGAGTAGGCGGGTGCCTGCACGGGCGGGCGGAAAGAGCGGCGTGGCCTCTCACGAAACAGCACCGGGCGCGACTGCGGCCTCCCAGGCTGCCAAGCCGGCCTTGCGCGCGATGTTCAGCTCCCTGGCGCACCGGGATTTCCGCCTGGTGCTCCTGGGCACCTTCGGCGTCCAGTTCGGCCAGTGGACCCAGCAGATCGGCCGCGGGCTCCTGGCCTGGCAGCTCACCAAGTCCGAGTTCCAGCTCGGCCTCGTCACCATGGCCATGGGCCTGGCGATGTTCCTTGCCGCACCCATCGGCGGCGTCCTTTCGGACCGCTTCGACCGGCGCAAGGTCATCATGGTCAGCCAGACCTGCCTGATGGCCAACTCCCTGGCGACGGCGCTCCTGGTGGCGCTGAACGCCATCACGCTCTCGGAGCTGTATGTCCTCTCCTTCACCAACGGGGCGCTCTTCGCCTTCAACGGCCCCTCGCGGCAGGCCATCATCTTCGAGATCGTGGGCAAACGCGACCTGCCGAACGCCATCGCCATCAACTCCGTGACGATGAACGCCATGCGGGTCATCGGCCCTGCGGTGGGCGGCATCATGGTGGCGACGGTCGGGATCGAGGGGACGTTCTACATCCAGTCGGGCGGCTATGTGGTGTCGCTGCTCTCCGTGGTGGCGATGCGGCACGTGCGGGCGCAGGAGACCAAGGAGACGGGCTCCTTCCTACGGAACATGGCGGACGGCCTCTCCTATATACGACGCACGGATGTGGTGCGCTCCCTGCTCATTGTCTCCATCATCGGCTCGCTCCTCGGCACATCCTTCGTGCCGCTGATGCCGGCCTATGTGGACCACACGCTCCACCTGAGCGATAGCGCCTTCGGCTACCTGATGGCTTCTCTGGGCGGCGGGGCGATGCTCGGCTCCGTCTTCGTCGCGGCCACCGGGGGAAGCGGGGGGAAGGGGATGCTGCTCATCGGAGTTGTGGTCAGCACCGGTGCGCTGCTGATGGTGCTCGGCGGCCTGCCGGTGGTGGGCGTCGCGGCGGTCGCTTTGCTGGGCCTGGGCTTCTGCAACGCCGTGACCCTGGCGCTGTGCAATACGCTTCTGCAGATCAACCTGCAGGACGTCTACCGGGGGCGCGTGATGTCCATCTACTTCCTGACCTTCGGCCTCTCATCATTTGGTAGTTTGGCATTGGGGAGCGTCGCAGAGGCGATGGGCCTGCGCGTATCGTTCGTGGGCCTGGGGATCATGGTGCTGGCGCTGATCGGCTTTGTGAACCTGCGCTCGTCCAAGGTGCGGCGGCTGGGCTAGCGCACGGTGTAGGCGTATTCCACCGGGACGCTCGTCGCCGGCGCGGTGGCGACGATGACGAGGATGTAGCGGACCCCCGGCGCGAGGAAGATGCCGCCGCGGTTCTGGTCGTCCAGGGCGATGTCCAGGACGGTGCGGCGCTCCCCCAGGGCGATGAGCCGAGCGGCCAGGCGCTGGGGGACGCGGTTATCCGTGCGGACGAATCCTTCGGCCTGCCAGTTTCCCGGGGACTCCACATCGTCCGAGAAGTTGACGGCGGCGATGCGGATATCGTCTATGGCGAAGCCGTGGTTGTTGATGCCGCCATCGCCCACCAGCTCGAACCGCAGGAGGATAGTCCGGCCTGCGTAGGCGCTCAGGTCAATGCTCTCATCAACCCAGGCCGCCTGCTGTCCCCCGCCGCTCCTTCCGGTGTACCCGTGTCCGAAGCTTTGGCCGATGGGGTCTTCCGCCGTGGTGTGCCTCCCCTGCAGGATCTCCCAGGTCTTCCCGCCGTCCTTGGAGGCCATCACGTAGGCGTAGTCGTACAGGCGCTCCAGGTCATACCAGAGCTTGAGCTGGAGCGTCGCCTGGGTGACGCGGGTGAGATCGAATTGCGCCGTGAGCTTCGAATCTATGTTGTCGCCCCGGTTGCTCCACCAGACGAACCTGCCGCTGGGCGGCGTGAGGGGAAGGAGGGGCGTGACGGCGGGCGCTTCGATGGTGAGCCGCGATTCCGCCTGGAGAGGCGCGATCTCGATGTAATCGGCGGCGTACTGGCGCACCTGGCCCCTATAGCTCCCCGCCTGGGCTATGCGCTGGGCGATAGCGACTTCCTGCGCTCCTCCCACGGAGATCGTTGACCTGCCGTATGCCGGGTCCAGATAGTTCTGCACGGCGAAGTCAATCATCACCTCATCCAGGCCGCCCGCCACGCCGCGCGTCCGGAGAAAGGCGTTCACGCTCTCCACGCTCTGTTTTGGGTCGGTGACCAGGGCTATGATCGCCTCGGGCCCGAAGCGCTTGGCCAGGTAGCGCATAAAGAGGTGCGCCGCGCCGTAGTTCGCGCCGGTGTTGCTGAGCTCGTCGGCCCAGGTGGTGAGCTGAGTGTCCGGCTGTCTCAGGAAAAAGGGGTAGAGGCTCACTGGGTAGCCTGCCGCTTCGGCGAGGTATTCGGAGGCGCCCTCCTGGATCCAGCTCTCCTCATTCGGGTCGGCCTGGGCCTGGGCCGCGTGCTGGAGCTCGTGGGTGAGCGTGGCGAAGTACTGCGGCGTCCCGGGGACGATGAGGGCGACGTTGATATAGACCATGGGGCGCTGGTTGGTGAAGCGGTTCACCTCTTTGGGCAGCTCGTCCAGGGGGTTGAAGTAGCCGGCCAGCCCGGGGATATCGCCGTGGAGGATGCTGATGCGGCTGTCTAAGCCCGCGCCCGGCTGCCAACTGGGATTGGCGAGGCGCTTCACCGCTGGGATGATCTTTTCCTCCAGTTCCCTGGCCGATTGCTCAAGCGATTGCCCGCTGACGCTCCTGCCTTTTTGCACGTAGAAATAGGCGTTGGGCGAGACGAATCGCAGTTCGGCATCTATGGTGAAGCTCTTGCGGCCATCGAGGTCCAGGATGTTGAAGGTCTCCTCGCGGCCTGTCTGGTAGTCGGTCTCTCGTCGCGGCAGGGGCGGGATGGGCCTCTCTTGCTTCAAGCGCAGGCGCGCGGCGATCTCCCGTGGGTCGCCCCGGGGCGGCGACGGGATGGGGATGAAGGGCGGCGGAGACTGGGTCGGCGTTGGCGCCGGCGCGGCTGTTGCCGTGGGCGATGGCGAAGGTGATGGCGATGGCGCGGAGACGAGGGGAGCCGTCGGCTCCCGGGTTGGAGGCGTCGCGGTGGCCGTCGGCGAAGAGGGCGCGTCGCTCTCGCATGCCGCGACGATGAGGCAGGCGGCGATGAGGAGGGCGATGACCGGACGAAGGGATTTCACATAGGCCTCGAGAAAGGATACGCGTCGACCGGAGAGTCAGTTCTTACCAGTGGCTATAATGCCGTACATGGCGAAGATTCTTCAAGGCGCGCGGGGCTTTTTCCTCCAGCTCTCCATCATGGCGGGGGCGTGCGCCGCGCTCCTTGCGGCGACGGCCTGCGGCAGTGAGGGCGCGCCATCGTCCCGGGAGGGTTTGCCGCCCGCGGAGACGCTGCTTGCCAGGTCGGCCCAGGCGATGGCCCAGGTGCGCTCCATCCGCTTTTCCCTGACGAACGAGAATGGCGAGACGCCGCTGCCGGATGGCCTGGCTCTTAGGAGCGCGAAGGGGTCGCTGGTGCACCCGGACAAGATGGAGGCGCAGTTCGCCGCCCGGGTGGCCGGGTTTCCTGTGGAGCTGAAGGTCATCAGCGCGAACGACCGCACCTATGTGACCAATCCCCTCACGGGCCGGTGGCAGACCTATGACTATGCCCTGGGCCTCCTGGCCTTCCTGGACGCGGAGAAGGGGCTTGTGCAGATCATGCGGAGCATGAGCGGGCCGGTGGTATCGGCCGGCCCGGCGACGGACGGCGCGGAGACGTACCGGGTGAAGGGCAGCATCCCGGCAACCTCGGTGGCGTTCATGACCACGGGCGCGCTGGAAGGGGCCCGGGTGGACGTGGATATCCTCATCGGCGCGCGGGACAGCCTCATGCGGGAGGCGAAGCTCTTCGGCCGCATCTCGGAGGGCGAGCCGCCGGGGATGAGCCGGGTGCTGGAGCTTTCCAGCTTCAACCAGACGTTCGCCATCGCGGCGCCGCAATAGGAGGCCTGTGAAGCCCCGCCAGGCCCAGGGACCCGCCGCGCTTTCGCCCACCATTGCCCTCATCGCCGCCTGCGTCGGCGTCTTCCTCGCCTCACTCGATCAGACGGTGGTGGTCACGGCGCTGCCGGAAATCTTCCTCGATATCGAACTTCCGGTGACGCGGATTGATGAGGGCGCATGGGTGATCAACGGCTATCTGGTGGGTTTCACGGCCGCGTTGCCGCTCTTGGGCCGCGCGGCCGATGTCTTGGGCTATCGCCCCGCCTATGCCGGGGCGATGCTGCTCTTTATCCTGGGCTCCGTGCTGGTGGCCCTGGGCGATAGCCTGGCGTGGATCGTGGCGGCGCGGGTGGTGCAGGCCATCGGCGGCGGCGCGCTGATCCCCGTGACGCTGGCCCTAGCGAGCGAAACGCTTCCCCCGTCCAGGCGCGGCATGGCCATCGGCCTTGTGGCCGCCGTCGCCGAAGGGGGCTCGGTGCTGGGGCCGCTCTACGGCGGCGGCATCCTGCACTTCGTGGACTGGCGGTGGCTTTTCTGGATTAACATCCCCATCGGCGCGCTGGTGCTGGCGGTGATGCTCAAGGCCCCAGGGCGGCCCCGCCTGGCAGGGTCACGACTCGACATGCTGAGCGGCGGCCTGGCGGCCGCCGCCATCGCCTGTCTCGCCATCGGCGTCTCCGGGGAGGCGGCCCTTCCCGCTGGGTTCGGCTGGCGCATCGCGCTCCTGGCCCTGGGAGGCGCGGCCCTCGCGGCATTCCTGGCGCGGCAGGCCGCATCCCGCGATGCGCTGCTGCCCCTGCGGCTTCTCAAGCACCGCGCCATCATCGGCTCCAGCGCGGCGAACCTGCTCATCGGCGGGGCGCTGATCCTGGCGCTGGTCAATATCCCGCTGATGACGGATACGATCATGGGCCAGCCTCCCCTGGAGGGCGGCCTGCGGCTCCTGCGGCTGACGGCGATGATCCCGGTGGGAGCGATCATCGGCGGGTGGCTGACGCAGCGCGCGGGGCATCACGTCGTCCTGGCCGCGGGCCTGGGGTGCAGCGCGGCGGGCTTCTTCCTCCTTGGAAGATGGCCGCTGGATGTGGGCGGCCCGAGGATGACGCTGGAGCTGATGCTGACAGGGCTGGGCTTCGGCCTGGTCATCGCGCCGGTGACGGTGGCGGCGCTGGATGCGGCGGAGGCGGCGCAGCGCGCGACGGCGGCGGCCCTGGTGACGGTGACGCGGATGACGGGGATGATTTTGGGCCTGGCGGCCCTGAGCTCCTGGGGCAAGGAGCGCTTCCAGACGCTGGTGGGGCGCGTGCCGGCGGAGAGCGAGCACTACGAGGAGCTGGTGCGCAGGGCGACGCTGAGCTTCTTCCACGAGATCTTCGTCGTCGCGGCGGCGGTCTGCCTGGTTGGGCTGGCGACGGCCTGGCTGCTTAAGGGGAGACGCTAGCTGGCAGGGATGAGACTGCGCGCCCTATCGGTGAGTTCGCGCATATCGTTGTCCAGCACGCCGCCTCTGGATGTGAAGGCATCCGAAATCGCCACAACGCGCTTGTAGTCTTCCGTGTAATAGGCGTGGGCGATGAGACGTTTGAAGATCTGGGGTTGCGAGACATCCTCTTGCTTGAGCCGTTCGATGACCTCAGGCGTGATGATGAACTTGAAGCAGACGGGCGTTTGGAAGAAGCCATTGCGGTCGGCGTCATAGAAGGTCTTGCATAGCTGCTCTTCCACAGGGATCAGGCTCTTCTGGATCTCGGGCACGATGTCCAGGTAGGCCTCGATGGTGGCGATGCCTTGCTGGTACCGGCCCTGGTCTAGATCAAGGACGGCCTTGTGGAAGGGGACTTCGAAGCGCTCAGAGCCCACCCGCTCAAGACGGGCGAGAAGAACCTCCACGCCCTGGGAGGTTTCGGGCGTGCCCTTGAAGCTTTGGAAGACAAAGACAACGCTGCGGAGATACTGGAAGTTCTTAGGCTCGATATCTATGCCGCGGGGCCATTCATTCGAGAAGGCCTTCAATGCCGTTGTTGTCTGTTCCGGCGTGAGGGTGCGCAATTGGTTGACGATGGAGCTGAAGAAGACTCTGCGCGGTTCATTCCCTAGCGTGGGAGCCAGGTTCGTTGTCTTTTCGAATGCCGTGATCTGAGCATCGAAGAGGCGATTCGCGGCCGCCTGGATGGGAGGCCTATCCTCAGGACGCGCCCGCTGAGCGGCATCAATCGCAACGCTGTATTCCCCGGCGCTTTCAAGCATCAGCTCGAATTGCTTCCCGGCCTGGTAGGTCCGGTAGTTGAAGAAATAGACGGCGAAGGCGAAGAGGCCGATGACAAGGACTGCAGCTGCGCCGAAGGCCCAGCCGTCTAGGACCGGGATCGCGGCGGCGGACTGCTTTCGCGGCGCAGGCGCTTGAGCCGCATTGGCGGGTTGCGCCTTCGGCTCTTCCTGCGCCTCATCTTCGAAGCCGCGCTCTTGGGCGGCGACGAAGCCGACGAGGAGGGTCCACTGGAGGATCATGGCCGGCGTATCAAAGAGGAGGAGGTTCTGGACGAAATAGGCGGCAAGAGCGCAGAGGACGACGTAGGTGAAGATCTCATGGTCCGGCCGCCGCCTGCGACGGACGACGAACCAGAGGGGAGCGATCCAGACGGCGAGATAGGCCAAGGTGCCGAGGAGGCCGACGGTCACCAGGTCATTGATGATCTTGTTGTGGGCGTTGTCCACGTAGTTTTCGCCGAGATAGAAGTCCTCGGCGCGGACGTTCTTATCAAAGGCCGCCGCGAAATTGTCCGGCCCCCAGCCGAGGACGGGACGCTGGGCGAAGCCGTGCAACGCGGCGCGCGCGGCGATCAGGCGTCCTTTCACGCTGCCGTCTTGGACGATGTTGACGGTGATGCGCTCTCCCGCGGTGCTGGTCACCAATCCCTTGGGCGCAGGGATGTTGACGGAGACGTCCCAGAAGTAGAGGAGCGAGAGGCCGCCGAAGACGACTGCCGCAACGATGAGGAGCGGCTTGCGGGCCACTTTGTTGACCCGGAAGAGGGCGAGCGCCCCCAGGAAAAGGGCCGCCGCGGCGAGGCCGATGAAGGCGCCGCGTGTCCCGTTCTGGTAGAGGATCCAGAGGAAGGTAAGAGTGCAGAGCGCCCAGAAGGCCCTGGAGAGGAGCAGCGGCCAGTTCCTGGGCGCGACCTTCGGCTTTTTGCCAGTAGCGGGGGGCTCTTTCGACTGATAGAAAGAGCGGACGAAGAGGCCTGCGGCGATGGGGATGTTCACGACGAGGATGGCGGCGAGGAAGGAGGGGTTGCCCAGGGTGGCGCAGATCCTGCCGCCGCAGCCGCGATAGATGAGCTCCGGATAGAGGAAGTCGTTCAGAGCCTCAGGGATGGCCTTTTTGCCTATGCCGTACATCTCTGTAAAGCCGATGAGGCAGAGGAGGAGAACGAGGAAGAGATTCCAGTTGAAGAGCCAGAACCAGGCACGGCTGGTGCGCATGACGGAGGCGAGGATGAGGGCGAGGACGACCCAGTGGAGGAGGTCCCAGATGCCCATCATGCGCTCATAGGTGGACCACATGCTGCGGTTGAAGCTGACGCCGAAGACGGCGGAGACGACGGAGAGGAGGAGGTAGGCGCACAGGGCATAGATGACCCAGGAGGGCTTGGGGCGGTAGCGGCCGTCGTGCAGGATAAGGATGAGCCAGAGCCCGGCGAGGATCTCGATGAGGGCGCGGGCGAAGATGGACTTGCGGACGATGTAGGGGAAGATGGTGTCAATGCCGATGAGGAACGGCATCAAGAGAAGGAAGGCCAAGCCGCCCCAGATGGCGATGAGCAGGTATTTCGTCAGACCGTGCTCTTTCACTCTTCGAGGGTATAGGGGGCAATATGGTTCGTCAAGGAGACGGGCGTAGAGACACGGCGCGTTTCCTCATTGCAATTCATCCTGGCTGTGGGCATACTACGCCCACTTTTGGGGACAGAGCCCCGTGTGGAGGTGCGCCATGCGACTGAAAGGGAAGGTGGCGATCGTGACGGGCGGCGCCCAGGGCATCGGCAGGGCGTACTGCCTGCGGTTCGCGCAGGAGGGAGCGGCGGTGGGCATAGCCGATCTGCGGATCGAGCAGGCGAAGGCGGTGGAATCGGAGATCATCAAGGCAGGGGGCAAGGCGCTGGCGGTCCGCGCCGATGTTTCGAACGAGGAGAGCGCCAACGCCATGGCGAAGGAGGTCTATGACCGCTTCGGCCGGGTGGATATCTTGGTGAACAATGCCGCCATCTACTACGACATGGACTCCAAGGACCAGTCCATCGCCTATCTGCGGAAGATGATTGACGTGAATCTCATCGGCATCATCATCTGCGGCAGGGCCGTCTTCCCGATCATGAAGGACCAGGGCGGCGGGAGCATCATCAATATCTCCTCCGGCGCGGCCTACGTACTGCCCCAGCCTATGAAGTTCAAGGCGAGCAACTTTTCGACCTACCACTACGGCCTGACGAAGTCAGGGGCCATATACCTGACGAAGATGATGGCGATGACGGGCGGGCCGTACAACATCCGAGTGAACGCCATCGCGCCCGGCGTGACGATGTCCGAGGCGACGAAGAAGGTGGTGGCGCCGCAGATGATTGACGGGCTGAAGAACGTGACAGCCCTGGGTAAGAGCCTGGAGCCGTGGGACCTGACGGGGACCGCGGTCTACCTGGCCTCGGAAGATAGCGCGATGGTGACGGGACAGACGATACCCGTGGATGCGGGACTGGTGATGCTGGGCTAGAAGAGAACCCAAGAGGAGACAAGGAGAGGGGATATGACAACGACAGCGGCTCGAACGCCAACCTATCAGATGTACGTAGAGGGGAAATGGACGTCCGCATCCGACGGCAGGACGTATGCCGTCATCAACCCGGCCACAGAGGAGCCGGTGGGACTGGCGCCGAACGCGGGCAGGCAGGATATGCGGCAGGCAATCCAGGCGGCGCGGAAGGCCTTTGACGAAGGGGCCTGGCCGCACACGGACAAGCGGGAGCGCGCCCGCATCATCCGCCAGATCGCCGACGGCCTGACGAAGCGGAAGGACGAGCTGAAGAGGCTCGTGACGGCGGAGGCGGGCGCCGAGGCCTATACCTATATGGTGAACGTGGACTGGGTGATCGAGCACATGTACGACTACGCCGACCTGGCCGCCACCTTCGAGTTCGACGAGATGGTGCCGCCCATCGTGATGCGCCATGGGCCGGGGAGCGGACGCCTGATCAACAGCATGGTCTACTACGCGCCCGTGGGAGTCTGCGGCCTCATCCCCACCTGGAACTATCCGCTCTTCACCACGATCCAAAAAGTGGGCCCGGCGCTGGCCGCAGGGGCCACGATGGTGGTGAAGACGCCGCCCTATGCGCCGCTGGTGAATCTCCTGCTGGCAAAGTGCGTCGCGGAGAGCGACCTGCCGCACGGCGTCTTTAACGTAGTGACGGGGGAGAGCGTGGAGATCAGCACGGAGCTGGTGGACAGCCCCATGGTGGACAAGGTCAGCTTCACGGGGAGCGTGGCCACCGGGAAAAAGATCATGGAGGCGGGCTCCAAGACGCTGAAGCGGGTTCACCTGGAGCTCGGCGGGAAATCGCCGCTCATCATCCTGGATGACGCGAACCTGGATATGGCGGTCCCCGCGGCCTCCGCCCCGGCCTTCATGCACAGCGGCCAGGGCTGCGTGAACACGACGCGCGTCCTGGTGAGCAGGAAGAACCACGATATGCTGGTGCAGAAGATGGCGAACCAGCTGAAGAACGTGAAGATGGGCGACCCGGCGGACCCGCAGGTGATGATGGGGCCGGTGATCCGCGAGGAGCGGCGGACGAAGATCGAGGAGTACATCGCGTCCGGGAAGGCGCAAGGAGCGGAGCTGGTGACAGGCGGCAAGCGGCCGGCGCACCTGCCCAAGGGCTTCTTTGTGGAGCCGACGGTTTTCGCGAACGTGCGCAACGATATGAAGATCGCGCGGGAAGAGATCTTCGGCCCCGTGGTCTCCGTGATCCCGTACACGGACGAGGCAGACGCCATCCGCATCGCGAACGACACAACCTACGGGCTGGGCGCGACGATCTTCACGACCGATATGCCCAAGGGGAGACAGATGGCGCGGCGGATGCGGGCGGGCAGCGTCAGCGTGGGCCCAGGCGCAAACGTCCGCACGGCGCCCTTCGGCGGGTTCAAGGAGAGCGGCATCGGCCGCGAGAGTGGGAAGTTCGGCGTGGCCGAGTATACGGAGATGATGGCGATCCACTGGTCGTAGGCCATCAAAAAAAGATGCACGAAGAGGCCCCCTCCTTGCGGAGCGCGGGCCTCTTTTTTTGCCGCCGCATGTTTCCGCTACAATTACCACAGAGCTTAACGAGGAGCAGCGCATGAGCAATGAACCGGCCCGGCGATGGGCCTTGATCCTGGGGGCTTCGAGCGGATTCGGGGGCGCGACGGCGGTTGAGCTGGCGAAAGCGGGCCACCATATCGTTGGGGTGCACCTGGACCGCAGCAGCACGATGCCGATGGCGGAGAAGGTGCAGGCGGATGTGCGCGCCCATGGCAAAGAGGCGATCTTCTTCAATATGAACGCGGCCGACCCGGAGAAGCGCAAGGCGACGGCCCAGGAGATGAGGGCGAGGCTGCGCCCCGGCGAGTTCGTGAATGTGCTGATGCATTCGCTGGCTTTCGGCACGCTGCGGCCCTTTACGGGGGCGAAGGCGGATGAGCTGGTGAACCAGAAGCAGATGGAGATGACGCTGGATGTGATGGCGAACAGCCTGGTCTACTGGTCGCAGGACCTTGACCAGCAGGGCTTGCTCCAACGCGGCAGCAAGATCTTCGCGATGACGAGCGCGGGCGATTTCCACGCCTGGCCCTCCTACGGGCCGGTCTCCGCCGCGAAGGCGGCGCTGGAGGCGCACATCCGCCAGCTGGCCTATGAGCTGGCCTCGCGCGGGATCAGCGCCAATGCGATCCGCGCAGGCGTCACGGACACGCCCGCCCTGCGAAAGATCCCCGGGAACGACCTGCTCATTGACGGGGCGAAGCGGAAGAACCCGAGCAAGCGCCTGACGACGCCGGAGGATGTGGCGAAGGCGATCGCGGCCTTGAGCGACGACCGAGCCTATTGGATCACGGGCAACGTGATCGGCGTGGACGGCGGCGAAGAGCTGACCGGGTAGCGTAAAGGTGGGATGGTCAGGGATGGGTTCCTTCCTCGGGTCTCCCCTCATAGACTAGGGCCACTGAGAAGATCACCCTCTCCTCTCGGGCTACGCTTGAGTTCGCTTCGGCAGACTCAGCGCAGGCTCTCTCCCATCGAGGGAGAGGGGTACTGGCGTCAGCGTGAATTGCTGAGGCGGAGTCATGACATGAGCGATTCCCCGGCTACCGTTTCCCCACGTGTGGCGAGCCTGACACGCCAGGTGAAGGGGCTTTCCAAGGCGGCGGGCTTCCATCTCGTCGGCGTGACGTCCGCCGAGGACTTTCCCGAGACGGAGGAGGTCATCGCCGAGCGCGTCCGGGCCGGACTGTTGGACGGCCTGCCGTGGTACAACGAGGCGCGGGCTCGGCGCGGATGCAGGCCGAAGGAGCTGCTGCCTGGGGCGCGTTCCATCATCTCATTGGGCCTCAGCTACGCGGTCGCTCCGCCGGGCCATCCTGCGGACGGGCTTTTGCGCGGACGGATCGCGCGCTATGCGTGGGGGCGCGACTACCACAAAGTCATCGAGAGGCGCGTCAAGGCCTTCACGAAGCAGCTGGCCGAGCTTGGCGCGATGGAGAGCAGGTTCTACGTTGACTATGGGCCGATGCCCGACCGCGCCGTGGCCCAGCGGGCCGGGCTTGGATGGTTCGGAAAGAATACGAACCTCCTGACGAGCGGCCTTGGCTCGTGGGTCTTCCTTGCAGAGGTGATCACGGACCTTCCGCTGACGCCGGACAGGCCGCTGAAGAAGAACTGCGGCAAGTGCATCGCCTGTATCCCGGCCTGCCCCACCAACGCCATCATAGCTCCGTATGTTGTGGACAACCGCCGGTGCATCTCCTATCACACGATCGAGAATCGGGGCGTGATCCCCCGGGGAATGCGTCCGCTCATGGGCGATTGGGTCTTTGGCTGTGACATCTGCCAGGATGTCTGCCCGGTGAACAGTCGTTCCCGCGGTGAGGGCGATAGCGAATTCGCGCCGAAGGATGCTGATTCGGCGTGGCCGGACTTGATCGAGATGCTCTCTCTGACCGAGGCCGATTTCGAGCGGCGATTCAGGGGAAGCGCGGTCCGCCGGGCGAAGTTGAGCGGCCTGCAGCGCAACGTATGCATCGCCCTTGGGAATCTGCGCGATGCCAGGGCGGTCCCGGCGCTTGTCCAGGCACTGAGCCATCGCGAGGCGCTGGTGCGCGGACACGCCGCATGGGCGCTGGGGCGCATCGGCGGAAGGGAGTCCCGGAGGGCGCTGAAGGAGGCGGCGGCGCGAGAGGGTGAGGCCTGGGTGCGGGAAGAGATCGCCCTGGCGATGGGGACGTCCGCCTAGGCGGCCCTTTTGGGCGAAGCGGCGAAGGAGAACAGGGACCAGAGACTGACGATGCTTGCCCAGATGAGGGTGGCGAGAGCGACGTGGAGGACGCGAAGCTCATCGGGCAGGTCTTTCACCACCGTCGCCACGCCTGCGCCGAGCTGGGCTGCTGTGAAGGCGAAGAGGGCGCAATAGGCAAGCCACGTTCCCTGATCCGCGCCGCGCTTGCGAAGGATGATCCCCTGGGCAACGACGCCGACGGCAAAGATGATCGCCAAGGTGCGATGAGCGCCGTGGAGGAAGGCGGCCATGCTGGGAGATTCTGAGGCGCAGTAGGGCAGGTTATGGCAGAGCGCGCCGGTGGAGGTGGCGACCATGGTGCCGCCGAACATGATGACGCCCGCTCCCAGCAAGACCAGGTGTCCCCGGCCAAGGGGGCCGATACGCGCTCGCGCGGGCTGCTGCACGAGGGCGTAGCCGCCGATGAAGAGGAGGGCGAGGATGGTCATGCCCAGCCCCAGGTGCGCGAGGCGTGTGAAGCCGTGGAGGTCCGTGAGGACGACGATACCGCCCAGGATGGCCTGGCCCAAGATGAGGAGCGCCGCGGCGACCAAGAGTCTAGCGGGGCCGGGGATAAGCCTGCGCTTCATCCAGGCAAAGACGCCGCCGGCGCAGACCATGGCAGCGGTGATGCCGGCCAGGAGCCGGTGGCCCGATTCGATGGCGGCGAACTTGTTGCCGGGGAGGTCAGCGCCATCGCAGAGGGGCCAATCGGGACAGCCGAGGCCGGAGGCGGAGACGCGGACCCATGCGCCGTAGACGATGAGGCCCCCGGTGAAGACGGCGGAGAGGAGGACGAAGCGGCCAAGGGCGCGAGGGCTGATGCGATCGCTGAGGCGCGTGAACCAGCGTGTGAACCCGGAGACCATCGTGAAGGCTCGCTCTCCCGGCCCTGGCGAAGGCCGATGCTGCAATCGTTAGACGCTTCCCTCAAGACCGACGAAGAGAAAGAGCAGGGCGAGATAGAGAAGGGAGAAGAGGTAGAGGCGCTTGGCGTGGGCGAGAGAGAGGCTGCGGAGGAGGTGGAGGCTCATGGCAAGGAAGACGCCGCCCAGGGCGATGGCCGCGCCGCCATAGACCGCGCCGACGGTGTCCATCATGACGAAGAGGATGGTGATGGTGACCAGGGTGACGGCGTGGAGGAAGATGCTCCAGGCCGTCTCGCTGACGCCGCGCACCACGGGGAGCATGGGGACGCCTGCGCGCTCGTAATCGTCCTTGATCATGAGGGCCAGGGCCCAGAAGTGCGGCGGCGTCCAGAAGAAGACGATGGCGAACAGATACCAGGCCTCCAGGGAGAGGCTGCCGGTGACGGCGGCCCAGCCGACGAGGGGAGGGATGGCGCCTGCGGCGCCGCCGATGACGATGTTCTGGGTGGTGGAGCGCTTGAGCCAGCGGGTGTAGATAAAGACGTAGAAGAGGGTGGCGCTCAGGGTGAGCCAGGCGCTCAGGAGGTTGACGCCGCCGGCCAGCATGACAAAGGCGATGACGTTGAGGGTGACGCCGAAGATGAAGGCGTGGAGCGGCTCGACGCGGCGGCCCGGCAGAGGGCGTTTGCGGGTGCGCCCCATCATCTGGTCAATGTCCCGGTCCAGGTAGTGGTTGAGGGCGTTAGCGCCGCCGGAGGCGAGGCTGCCGCCGATGAGGACGAGGGCGACGGTGCCGCCTGCGGGAGCGCCCTCCGCGGCGAGGAACATCGCGCCGAGGGCGGTGACGAGGAGCAAGAGGATAATCTTGGGCTTCATCAGGGCGATGTAATCGCCGATGGTTGCCCGGAGGGTATGGGGGGCCTCGATAGCGGAGGTGGAGTGAGCCACTGTGCCTACCTGCGAGGGAGTCACTGAACAGGCTGAATGGCGGGGCGCAAAGTCTTGCGAATTATATCACAAGGGTCGTGGTGAGTCGGCAGGGCGTTGTGAGCGTCTTTGGGCGGACATATCTGGGAGAGCGAGGCTTATTGCCGCGGAAAAAGTTTGTGATGTTCGGAACAAATGCTTGACAACCCAGATGCGCCTTTGATAGGATTCCAACGCCTCAAACGAGGTCCACTTTGAAGGGGGACGCGCCTAGGGGACGCCCAAGCGCGAACCGAGACTCGAACAGAGATGTCCTTCAACAAGTCGCTCGCCCGCCGCCTCGCGATCATCCTCCTTACGGCGGTTATGCTCCTTCTCATCACCGCCTGTCTTCCCGATGAACCCCAGTCCACCTTCGGCGCCGAGGGCAAGATCGCCCGGGACCAGGAGGGACTCTTCAAGTTCATCTTCTGGATCGCCGTTATCGTCTTCGTCGTGGTTGAAGGCGTCCTGGTCTACTTTATCTTCAAGTACCGCCGCAAGGCGAACGATACGAGCATCCCGCCGCAGATCCACGGGAACAACCGGCTGGAGATTGCCTGGACGCTCCTTCCGGTGCTTATCCTGGCGGCCATCGCCATCCCGACGTACCGCACCATCGCGGACCACAAGGACCCGCCGGAGGGTGATGCGCTGAAGGTCGAGGTCATCGGCCATCAGTGGTGGTGGGAGTTCCGCTACCCGGACCTAGGCGTCATCACCGCAAACGAGATGCACATACCCGTGGACAAGACGATCCTGGTGGCGCTGGAGTCCCAGGACGTGATCCACAGCTTCTGGATACCTAAGCTGGCGGGCAAGACGGACGTGATCCCCGGCCATATCAATGTGATGTGGCTGGTGGCTGATAACCCGGGCCAGAGCTACTACGGCCAGTGCGCCGAACTCTGCGGCCTTGCCCACGCCCAGATGCGCTTCCGGGTGAACACGCATACGCAAGCCGATTTTGACGCGTGGGTGAAGGCTCAGCAGAGTCCTCCTGCGCCGCCTGCGGCAAACAGCCTTGCAGCCAAGGGAGCGACGACCTTTGCGGTGAAGGGCTGCGTGGCGTGCCACACGATTAACGGCCCCGACGCCCCGGGCGTGCAGGAAGGCCGCGCGCAAGGCTTTGAGCAGGGGCGCGCCTCATTCCCCGCGCCGAACCTGACGACTTTCGGCGATAGAATCACCCTGGGCGCGGGCCTGGTTGAGCTGAACGAGCAGAACCTGCGCAAGTGGCTTGAGGACCCGGCGAATATCAAGCCGGGTAACCGGATGACTGAGCTGGCGCAGGCCTACACGGACTCTAACAGCGCGCTCACGACCGAAGATGTAGACGCCCTTGTGGCCTATCTGATGAGCCGCAAGGCTGCAGCGAAGTAAGGAAGCGACCTATCATGCAACGGCTTGACCATATGTCGGCAGCCTGCGGAGGCAAGCGATGGCCACAATAACCGGCGGCATGAAGGGCCTGGCCGTCCTGCGCCGCCCCACCAGCACGGAAGGCGTGTGGGGCTGGATCACGACAGTGGACGCCAAGCGCATCGGCGTGCTGTACGGCGTCACGGCGCTGATTTTCCTGATCGCGGGCGGCATGGAAGCGCTGATGATGCGCGTCCAGCTGGCGGCGCCCGAGCAGAACATCACCTCGCCGGAGACGTTCAACCAGCTCTTCACGATGCACGGCACGACGATGGTCTTCTTGGTCATCATGCCGCTGAACGCCGCCTTCTTCAATTTCGTGATGCCGCTGCAGATCGGGGCGCGGGACGTGGCCTTCCCGAGATTGAACGCCCTGAGCTACTGGATGTTCCTCTTCGGCGGGCTCTTCCTGCATGTGAGCTTCATCGCCTCCGGCCCGCCTGACGCCGGATGGTTCTCCTACGCGAACCTGACGGAGAAGCCCTTCTCCGCTGAGACGGGGATTGACTACTGGATCCTCTCGATCCAGATCCTGGGCGTCTCCTCCATGCTCTCATCGCTGAACTTCATCGTGACGATCATCAACCTGCGGGCGAAGGGCATGTCCTTCATGCGCCTGCCCATCTTTGTCTGGATGACCTTCGTGGTGGCCTTCCTGCTGGTCCTTTCGCTACCGGTCATCACCGTGGGCCTGGTGCTCCTCATGTTCGACCGGTTCACCGGAACGCACTTCTTCATCCCCAGCGCGGGCGGCGACCCGGTCCTGTGGCAGCACCTGTTCTGGATCTTCGGCCATCCGGAAGTCTATGTCTTGATCCTCCCGCCGATGGGCATGGTCTCCGAGATCCTGCCGGTCTTCGCGCGGAAGCCGATCTTCGGTTATAAGTTCGTGGTGCTGGCGGGCATCTTCATCGGCGTGACGGGCTTCGCGGTGTGGAGCCACCACATGTTCGCCGTGGGCCTTGGGCCCATCGCGAACACGTACTTCGCCACGGCGACGATGCTGGTGGGCGTGCCGACGGGCGTGAAGATCTTCAACTGGATCGCAACGCTTCATAAGAGCAAGCTGACCTTCGAGACGCCGATGCTGTTCGCGCTGGCCTTTGTGGCGCTCTTCACCATCGGCGGCATCAGCGGCATCATGCACGCCTCGCCGCCGACGGACCTGCAGCAGACGGACACCTATTTCATCGTGGCGCACTTCCATTACGTGCTCTTCGGCGGCGCGATCTTCGGCATCATGGGCGGCATCTACTTCTGGTTCCCCAAGGTGACGGGGCGGATGTTGAGCGAAACGTTGGGCAAGTGGCATTTCTGGGTCATGTTCATCGGATCGAACCTGGCCTTCTTCCCCATGCACTTCAGCGGAATGAACGGCATGCCTCGCCGCATCTATACGTACGACTCCGACCTGGGGTTGGGCTGGCTCAACATGATGTCCACGGTGGGCGCCATGATTATGGGCGTCTCCTTCTTTTTCCTGGCGTACAACATCATCAAATCGCTGAAGAGCGGCAAGAAGGCCGGGAACGACCCTTGGGATGGGCACACCTTGGAGTGGTCCGTCTCATCGCCGCCGCCGCACTATAATTACGAGCAGATCCCCGAGGTGCGCAGCACGCGGCCATTCTGGGACCAGAAGCACCCCGAGCTTGCCGAGCACGGGCCGCCCCCGCCGCAGGCCCCAGCGCCGAAGAACAAGCATATCGCGCTGCCGAGCCCTTCGTACTGGCCCATCGTGCTTGCGGCCGGCATGACCATCGCGGCCTTCGGCGGCCTCTATCACGCGACGATCCTGCCGGTGCTGCCCATCGGCCTCTCGATCGCTGTGATCGCAACGTATGCGTGGGTCCTTGAGCCGCCGATCGCCGAGCAGTCCGAAGGGCATCATTAGGAGCAGTGGTCATGGTTCAGCAGGCGCAACCAGTCAACCAAGCGCTCGAAGACCTGAAAGAGCACCATAGGACGAGCACGGGGCAGAGCCACCGTAAGGTGCTCATGTGGACCTTCCTGGGCACCGAGTGCATGTTCTTCGGCTCGCTGATCGCGACGTTCCTCATCTATCACAATAATGTGGCATCGGGCCCAGACCGCGAGCACGCCTTCGAGAGCCTGACGCTGGTGAGCATCATGGCCTTTGTGCTGCTCGCCAGCAGCTTCACGATGGTGCTGGCGCTGGCGGCTGCGCGCAGGGGCGACGAGAAGATGATGCGGGTGTGGCTGCTTGTGACGGCCTTTTTCGGCCTCTTCTTCATCGGCGCCCAGGGCTACGAGTTCTGGCACTTCACACAGGAAGGCCTGACGCCTCATGCCAGCCTCTTCGGGGCGTCCTTTATGGTCCTCACGGGCTTCCACGGGGCGCACGTGACGCTGGGCATCCTGTGGCTCGTCTCCGTGGCGGCGCTGGTGCGCCTGCACCCAAAGACGGACCACCGGCCGATCATGGCGACGATGCTACCCAAGTTCCTGGGCTTCCTTTCCGGCGTGCCCAAGCGCGAGCCGGGGACGGCCATCGAGGCGCGGCCCAGGCATCGCCGCTTCATCGCCTTCGTGCGTGAGCAGACGCAGGCCCCGCCGCCGCCCGTGCTGCCTCCGGATGTCTCCGTGAAGCAGTTCGAGGCGCATCACCTGGCCGAGGAGAAGGTGCTGAACGTGGAGCTGGTGGGCCTCTACTGGCACTTTGTTGATATCGTCTGGGTCGTCATCTTCACCGTGGTGTATCTCTTCGCATGAGCACACAAACGATGAAAATCTGCCCTCAGTGCGGCCACAAGAACTCCTACGAGGCGAAGTTCTGCAACAACTGCGCCTTCCGCTTCCGCGAGGAGCTGATGCCGCGCCCAGCGGCGGCTCCGGCGGGCGCCCATGCTG
This sequence comes from Chloroflexota bacterium, assembly GCA_016875535.1. Taxonomy (NCBI): domain Bacteria; kingdom Bacillati; phylum Chloroflexota; species Chloroflexota bacterium. The sequence continues at coordinate 56,458 of VGPF01000007.1, read as the reverse complement.
CGCCTGCGGCCGCCCATGGCGAGGCGGCCGGACATGCCGAGGCCCACGGCGGATCCCACCATTCCCAGATGTTCTATCTCGGCGTCTTTGCGGCACTGGCGGTCATCACACTGATCGAGCTGGTCTTCACGAGCCTGGACAACCAGGTTGTGAAGCTTGCCGCGCTGATCATCCTTTCGACTGCGAAGTTCTGCCTGGTGGTGATGTTCTTCATGCACCTGAAGGGCGATAAGAAGCTCTACACACTTCTTTTTGTCGGTCCGTTCTTTATCGGCGCGGGCATCCTGCTGACGCTGATGGCGCTCTTCAGCAACTTCCAACTGAGATAGGGTACGGAGATGGCTAGATTCATGAAAAAGATGCTCATAGCCGCCGGGCTTATCAGCGCCGTGGCGATCACGGTGACTGCCTGCGGCGGCGACGGCAAGGATGAGCCGTTCTCCCTGGGCGGCGATTCCCAGGTGGTAGGCTTTACGCCGACGCCGACGGCGCGCTTCCCCGAAGGGCCGAAGGCAACGGCGACGCCCGCGCACGGGACGGCTGTGCCGACGGGCGGGCCGACGACGCCTCCGCCTACAGGCGGGGGGAACGGCGACGTGACGGCGGGTCGCCAGGTCTATACCAATAGCGGCTGCAGCGGCTGCCACACCATCACGGGCATCTCCACCGGCTCCGTGGGCCCGAACCTGACGCGCATCGGCACAGTGGCGGAGACGCGCGTAGCCGGAAAGACGGCAGGGCAGTACATCAAGGAGTCCATCGAGAACCCCGGCGCATTCATCGTGCCGACGTTTGCGAATGCGATGCCGCCGGGGCTGGCGAGCGGCACGAACCTGGATAACCTGGTCGCCTTCCTGTTGGCGCAGAAGTAACGCGATAGCCTGAGCATGCAAAAAGGCCCCTCACGTGAGGGGCCTTTCTTTTTGGGCGAAGGCAGGGGCTTAGAAGAAGAACTTGGCGAGAGCCAGGATACCCTGCTTCCACGGTACGCGGTGGGAGACGCCGGAGCTTCCCTTGATCTGCCCGATGTTCGCCAGGTACCACTGGTAGTTGTGGACGAGCGCTTCCTTGTTGGAGTACTTGGGCTTGAAACCGAGGGCCTTTTCCGCCTTCTCTATGGAGACGAAGGAGTCTTTGGAGGCCGTCTCATAGACCCATTTATACAGGGGAGAAAGGCGCAACTTTTCCAGGACGCGGAGGGTCATGATGATGGGCGCGGCGGGGAGGCCTCGGATCTTCTTGCCGCGGCCCGCGTAATCGAGGACGGCCTGGTAGTCCTCCCGCATGGTGGTGAACTCTTTCGCGCCGATGTTGAAGGTATCGTTCGCCTTTTCCACGGGCGCGGCGGCTGCCAGGTGGATCGCTTCACAGAGGTCTTCCACGTCCAGGAGCTGGTAGCGGTTCTTGCCGCTGCCGATCATGGGGAAGCCGCGGCCATCCTTGGCCCAATCATAGAAGATGGCGAAGACGCCGAGGCGCTCCGGGCCGACGAAGGACTTGGGCCGGATGATGGTGACGCACATCCCCTTGGCGCGGTATTCGAGGCAGGCCTGCTCAGCGGCGATCTTGGCTGCCCCGTAGGCGCCGACGCCGACGAGCTTGTCGTTCTCATAGAGGGGGTGGTGGTCCGGCACGCCATAGACGGCGGTGGAGGAGATGTGGATGAAGCGCTGGACCTTGCGGCGGTGGGCGGCCTCCAGGACGTTCCTGGTGCCATCAATATCGGTGCTGATGATATCGCGCTTTTTGTAGAGGGGGAGCGCCGCCGCCGTGTGGACGACGATGTCTGCGCCTTCGACGGCCTTGTCCACGGCCGCCATATCGCGGATATCGCCTTTGTGGACGGCGACCTTGTCCTTCACGTCCGGGTACGTGAATTCGGCGATGTCCAGGGAGGCGACGCTGTAGCCCCTGGCGAGGAGGTAGCGCGTGAGGTTGATGCCGAGGAAGCCTGCGCCCCCGGTGATGAGGTATCGGGCCATAGGCGGTGCGCTTAGTTGAAGCTGATGACGATGCGGTCTTGGTCCTTGGGGTGATAGCCCAGGAAGTCGTTCTCCGCTTCGCCGTTCACGGTGGCCTTAAGCGTGCCGGGCGTGCCGTTGGGGCAGGCATCGCCGTTGGTGTAGAACTTGCCGCCGGGAAGCTGGATGCTGTTGTTGGTGATCTTGAAGCGCAGGCTCTCCAGCGAATCAAAGAAGCGCTTGAGCTTGGCGTTGCTTCCGGCAGAGGACGCACTCGAAGGCTCGATGTGGACCAGGCCATCGCCGTGGGAGTGCATGCCGTGGCTGCCGATATCCGAGGCGGGGGGCACCCAGTTTTCGCCGCAGACGCTGACGGTGATGGGGGCGTGCCAATGATCGCCCACCTGGGCGTAGCCGGAACTGCCCCGGGAGGCGACAAGTCCGACGACGACGATGACGATGATGATGGCAACCCCGGCCACGATCCACCAGGCGCCGCCGCTCAGCCTGCGCGGCTTGCGGTCCGGCCTGACGGCGGCTTTCTTGCGATTTGTCTTTGGCATCCAACGCTCCTTGAAGGGTATCCCTATTGTACCGGAGTACGTTTCTCCTGTGCGGCGGCACGGGCGGCCCGCTCATCGGCGCGGCGCTCTTCTTCGCGGCTCTGCTTTTCGCGCGCATCGAACCAGACGGAGAGGATATAGACCGCGACGATAAGGAGGAGGGTATCGCCGCCGACCCACATAAGCGCGCCGCCGGCCTGCTGGTCTTCCAGAGGCGTCCAGTTCCAGATGTGGGTTCGGTCGGCATAGTGTGGATAGAGCAGGGTCTTGCGGAAGGTGAGGCTGGCGCCGAGGTAGATGTTCTGGAACATCGTCAGGCCGATGAAGAGGGCGCGCGCAGGGTAGTTGAGGCGGCTCCGGAGGGGCTTGGCATCTATGACGGTGACCCACCAAAGCATCGCGACGGCCATGAAGCTGACGTGCTGAAGGTAGTGGATGCCTTGGCTCTCCAGGGCCGATTGATAGAGGCCGCCGCCCAGGTGCCAGCCCCAATTGGCGGCGGCGAAGGCGGCCCAGACGAGGATGGGATTGGCGATGAGGCCGAAGAGGGCGCGGGCCAGCTGGTTGCGCACGATGGGCCGCACGAAGCCCTGGCGCACGCGGCGGGGAAGGCCGCGCAGGATGGGCGTGGTAGGCGCGCCGAGGAGGATAAGAGGCGGTGCGATGAGCTGGAGCAGCATGTGCTGGGCCATGTGCATAAAGAAGAGATCGTCGCTCATGGCGTCTATGGGGGAGCAGAGGGCTATGACGAGGGAGAAGAGGCCCGCATAGAAGGCGAAGGGACGCCAGGAGGCGAACCAGGAGGGGCGGAAGTACCAGTTCCGCAGGCCCCGGGCATAGAGCCACGCCGGGAGGAGGACGACGAGGATGATGATGGGGTCGAAGGACCAGCGGGCGAGGGATGCCGCGCCTTCGCCTTCAGGCCCGACGGTGTGCGCGAGGATGGCAGGGAGCATCAGAATGCCTACTTGGGCAGTTCAGGCCGCTGGAGGAGCTGGACCGATGTGGGGCGGTCTGCGATATCGCGCGGGATGTGGTCCCAAGTGACGGCGCCGCTCTTGGCGACGATGTAGGTGGCGGGCGCTGCGACGCTATCGCCCAGGAGATTGAAGACGCCGTAGCGGCGGACGATGGCTCCGGTGGGATCCGGCAGGACGGGGTACTGGGCCTTGGCGAGATCGGCCATCTGCTTGGCATCGCTTTCCCTATCCATGCTGATGGCCAGGACCTCCACGTTGCGCGCCTTGAAGGCTTGGTAGTTCTCTTGCAGCTCCACGAGCTGGTTCCTGCAGATGCCTCAGAAGAAGCCACGATAGAAGACGAGGATGACGGCCTGCTTCTCCTGAAGGAGTTTGCTGAGGGCTATCTCCCGTCCATCGGCGGCGCGGACGGTAAAATCTGGCGCCTGTTGCCCCTGGCGCACCGTCGCGATGGGGGCCGTGGGGGTGGGCGTGCGGAAGGCCGGTGTGAGCGTGGGCCTGCCCTTCCCGGAATCGCCGCCGGAGCAGGAGGCGATGATGCCGGCAACGGCGAGGGCGGCGAGGAGCACGGCGACCTTGTTCTGCATGGACGTACCACCTCGCCTTACGTGCCGCTCTTCTTCTGCGCGATGGCGGCTTTGAGATCTTGGATCTCGGCCTCCACATCGCGCTGGCGGCACCCGAGGAGGAAGGTGTAGCCGAAGATGGCCGCGATGACGATGGAGAAGGCGACGTAGACTGCCGTGATTCCACTCATAGGCTACTCCTCTAGGGAAGCGCGAAGCTCTTCAAGCTCTTCGCGGCTCTGTTCGATGCGGACGCGCTGGATGAGTATATAGGCCAACAGGGCCATGAAGGCGGCGAAGGTGACCCAGGTGACGGTCCAAACTTCGGGAGGAAGCTCCCGCGGCTCCGGGTGCAGGTCGCGGTCCGTCAAGTAGACGGACAGGAAGACCATGGGCATGTCCAGGAATCCGATGATGCCGAGGACGGCGGCATAGCGCGCGCCCTGCTCCTGGTCTTTCACGGTCTGGCGCAGCATGACATAGGCGACGAAGATGAGCCACAGGATGAAGGTAAAGGTGAGGCGCGGCTCCCAGGCCCAGAAGGTGCCCCAGGTGGCCTGGCCCCAGATACCGCCGGAGACGATGACAAGGGTGAGGAAGAGGAGGCCGACTTCCGCTGCGGAGCGCGCCCAGACGTCAAAGAGGCGCTTGCGTTTCCAGAGGTAGAGGATGCCGCCGATGAAGACGACGATGAAGGAGAGGTAGGCGGCTAGGGCCATGGGCAGATGGAGGTAGAAGATGCGGTAGGGTTCGCCCTGGAGGAGGTCTACCGGCGCCCAGATGAGGGCGAGGTAGAGGCCGACGATCCAGAGGACGGCGGCAGCGAGCCCCAAGAGCTCGGGGTGGAAGTAGATATACGAAATGAGGCGCGCGGGAGGCAGGCCCATGAATCCCGGGCCGCTTCCCTTGGGCTGCGCTGTGTTCATGGCCTTCACTGCTGTTTAGCCCCAGTCTTCAAGGACGTACTCGTAGACGATGTAGGAGACGACCAGAGAGACGACATCGAAGACGATCAGGATTGTGGCCCAGGCCCTGATCTCCCGCCAAGGCTCGCCGTCCAGGAGGAGGCCCGTGGCCTTCACGCTCGCGATGACGAGCGGGACGAGAATCGGCAGGAGCAGGACCGGCAGCATCACCTCGCGCGCCCTGGTGTTCACGGCCATCGCGCCGAAGAGAGCGCCGACGGCGGCGAATCCCACCGTCCCGAGTATTATGACGGCGATAACGGTGCCCCTCAAGGCGTCCACATCGAAGAACTCGGAGAAGGCGGGAACAAGGAAAACCTCGGAGAGGCCGATGAAGAGTAGATTGGCGAGGAACTTCGAAAGGTAGACGGCCCCCCTATCCACTGGACATAAGAGAATGCCTTCCATAGAGCCGCGCTCACGCTCATGGCTGTAGGAGCGCCCTAGGCCCAGGATGCCTGCGAAGAGGATGGCGACCCAGAGGACGCCGGGAGCGACGAGGAGCAGGCTATCGGCGCGAAGCTCGAAGGCGAAGTTGAAGATGGTGAGGGCCAGGATGCCGAACATCAGCATCGCCGCCAGGCTGTCTTTGGTGCGCAGCTCGATGACGACGTCTTTCCAGAGCATGGCGTGAAGCTGGCGCACGATGCCCGGGCGGGCGGCAGGCTGAGGCGGGTGGCTACCGGGCTGTGACATAGCGCTGGTAGGTCTCCTGCAGCTCCGCAGTCCCGATGTTCTCTAGGGAGCTTTGGTGGGCGATGCGCCCCGCCGCGAGGATGAGGAAGCGCAGGCAGTGGGCGCGCCCCAAGGCCAGGTTGTGGGTGGCCATGACGACGGTGCGCGGCGCGCCTTCCCGGTGCAGGAGGCCCTGGATGAGATGGGAGCCTTCCTGATCCAGGCCGGTATCCGGCTCGTCCATCAGCAGGATATCCGGGTCGTGGAGGAGTGCGCGGGCGAGGGCGAGGCGCTGCTGCATGCCACGGGAGAAGGTGCGCGCCTTGTCCCGCCTGCGCGCGGCCAGGCCCACCTGGGCCAGGAGGGCTTCGGCGCGGGCGGCGGGATCGGCGAGGCCGAACATCCGCCCGTAGAAGCGCAGGTTCTCCTCCGCCGAAAGGTCTTCATAGAGATAGGGATGGTGGGCGACGACGCCGACCTTTTGCCGCAGAGCCATGCCGTCCCGCCGGTAGTCCATCCCGGCGATGGTGAACTCGCCCTTGGTCTGGCGCGTGAGGCCGGAGAGGATGCGCAGGAGCGTGGTCTTGCCGGAGCCGTTGGGGCCGAAGACGGCGAGGCGCTCGCCGGGGGCGACGGCGAGATCGAGAGACTTGAGGGCGGCCTGGGGGCCATAGCGCTTGCCTAGGCCCTGCACCGCTATCGCGGGGGAGGCTGTGTTCATCGTCCCGCCTTCGGCTCGCTCTCGTTCAAGAGGAGCGTCACATCCAGGAGGCGGCGTTTCTGGGGGGCGCGGCGGCGTTCGTGGTCTTCCTTGGCGATGGCCCCTGCGGCGAGCATATCATCCAGGGCGGCAATGGAGGCGATCAGATCATCGCGCTCTCTGAGGAGGCTCGCCGCGCCGCCTGCCGCGATGGGCTCGCGCCTGCGAAGCATCGCGTAGTAGGCGATGCCGCCGGCGAGGGCCGCCATGAGCGCCACGCCGAGGTAGCGGAGGACGGCATCCAGGTTCGAATCGTTCTTCCGCGCAGGGGCGAAGCGCTGGAGGTTGGAGAGTTCGATGCGCAGGAGGGTTCCCGGCTCCACGTTAAGGCGCGCCAGGAGGTTGAAGGCCTTGCCGCCGCGGTCCACGCGCCCTAGGTCGCTGAGATCTGCGCTGGCGATGGCGCCGAACTGGGGCGGCATGAGGACGCCGACGGTCTGCGTCTTATAGGCAAAGGCAGCATCGAAGGCGGTGGCGGTGTCCGTGTAGGGGATGCCGAAGGCGAGGACGAAGCGCTGTTCGCCTGGCTGGACGGGCGTCTTGGCGGCTAGGCCCCCCGGCGTGACGACGGCGCCATCCGGCACGAAGCCGTGGCCGGGAACGGGGTCGAAGGCGTTGCCGGGGAGCGGGAACTTCACGGTGCCGCCGCCCTGGAGGTTGGTGAAGAGATCGCCGACGTAGGTGCGGTCGCCGCTGTTGAGGAAGGTGACGGATTGGAAGACGGCAATGACGCCGCTTGCGCCGTCTACGTCCAGAATCTCCAACTGGGCGAGATTGATGGAGATGTTCGCGTCGGAGGTCGTCGTCTCGTAGACCTTGATCTCGATAGTCCCCGGACCTTTGGAAAGGTCCGTGGGCTGTGAGTTATAGGCGACGTTCTGGTAGCCCGCGGCGACGACGTACCGAAGGTCGCCGGAGGTGTCCAGGCCATCAAAGCGGAATCGCCCCTGGGCATCGGCGGCGGCGAGGCGCTGGGCCGTCTCCGTATCGCCGCGAAAGGTCTTGAGCGAAAGGGGAGTGTTCGCGACGCTGCCGCCGCCTGCCGTGCCGTTGACGATGGCGCCTTGGATGACGCCTGTGGCCTGAGCAAGGGCAGCGCGGGCCGGTAGAGCGATGGCCAGCATAACGGCGATAAGGGCGAGGATGGCAAGGCGTTTCACGGCTGTGCGCTCCCGGGGGTCTGGCGCTTGGCGGCGATCTCCCGCTCAAGGGCTTCGTCCGCGCCGTTGAGCCGAGCATCTATCTCCTTCAGCACGGAGATGGCCTGGGACTCATAATCGGCGAGCATGGCGGTGTAGTCTTCTTCCACCAGGTTGCCGAGCTTGCGGTCGTACTCCAGGTCGCGCATGGAGCGGTAGAGGGTGTCGCGACGGTCCAGGAGGCTTTGGGCGGGGCTGCGTTCTTCGGCTATGGGCGCGGGTTCGCGGCCGGCTTGGCGTAGAGGACGCAGGATGATAAAGAGGGCGCCTGCGGCGAGGAGGATGGAGATGACGGCTGCCACGGCTAGTCATTCCTCTCGTTCAGCTCATCGCGCAGTCGTTTGCGGTAGGCGTCCCTCTCCTGAGTTGGGAGTGGCGCAGGGGCGGCCGCCGGTTGCACGGCACTCCCGGCCCGCTGGCGGCGGAGGGCGACGAGGATGATGAGCGCGGCGGCGACGACGGCCAAGCCGGGCACCCACCAGACGGCGGAGTAGAAGCCGGTCTTGGGCGGCTCGCGGAGGACGCCGGGGCCATAGACGTCCACGAAGAAAGCGATGATTTGCTTTTCGCTCTTGCCCTGGGCGAGCTGTTCGCGGATGGACTCGCGCATGCCGGCGGCCACGGGAGAGGGCGAATCGGCCACGGAGGTGCCCTCGCAGACGGGGCACTGGATCTTATCGCCGATCTTGCGCACCTGCGTCTCGTTCACCTGGGCGTAGGCCGCCTGCGAGAGGATCGCGCCCAGCAGGACCAGCGAGGCGAGGAGGAGGACGAGCAGGCTGCGTCTATGGGTGGCGATCATGGCGTCAGGCCTTGCTCACAGCGGCCCCGGCAGGTTCCCTGGCGGCGGCGCGGGCGACCTGGCGCTCCGGCCAGACGGCTATGACGGTGCCGAGGAGGAAGACGCCGCCGCCGATCCAGAGCCACATGACCAGGGGGTTCACAAAGATGGTGAAGGTGGCGACCTTGTCATCCCAGGCGGCAAGAAGGACATAGAGGTCTTCCTTGGGCGTGCTGCGGATGGCGATGCGGGAAGTGGGCTGGCTCTCCTGGTTGTCTATCGTCTGCCGCCGCGGGTGGGCCACGCCGATCTTCTTGCCGCCCTTGAAGATGTCCAGCTCCGCCTCGTCTATGGTGGAATCGCCGGAGCGGTATTCGCGGAAGGCCGTGTAGACGAGGGTGTAATCGCCGATGGCGGTGGACTCGCCCTTCGCCAAGGTGACGGCCTGTTCCTTCTGGTGCAGGTTCGCGCCGATGACGCCGAGGGCGATGAACAGCATAGCGATGTGGACGATGTAGCCGCCGTAGCGCCGCCGGTTGCTGCTCACCAGGCCAGCCACGGCTTGGGGATAGCCTTCCCGGGCGCCTGCGCGGCGCACCTTCACGCCCCGGTAGTACTCGAGGACCACGGTGCCGAAGACGAAGGCACACCCGCTGACGCCAAGGAGCGTCCAGCCGTTGCGTATCCCCAGCGCCGCGAGCATGACGACAGCCCACAGGATGGCGAAGGCGAGGGGCCAGCGGAAGTTGCGCTTGATGCTCTGCCAGGCGGCCCGCCTCCAGGCGAGGAGCGGCCCGATGCCCATGAGGATGATGACGCCAAGAAAGAGCGGTCCGTTGACCTTCTCATAGAAAGGGGCGCCGACGGTGATCTTGGAGCCGTTGAAGGCTTCGGTAAGCAGGGGAAAGATGGTGCCCCAGAAGGTGGCGAAGGCGACGCCCACCAGGAGGACGTTGTTGAGCAGGAAGCTCGATTCCTTGGAAATGACGGAGTCGAAGCGGTTCTCCGATTGGAGGAGGGACTGCCTGCGGAAGAAGAAGAAGAGGCTGACGGCGATGGAGAAGGCGAGGAAGGAGAGGAAGGTTGGGCCAAGGGCGGAAGTGGCGAAGTTGTGGACGGAAGCGAGGAGGCCGCCGCGGACGACGAAGGTGCCGAAGATGGCGAGGCAGAAGGTGATGAGGATAAGGAGCATGTTCCACTTTTTGAGCATGCCCCGCCGCTCCTGCACGATGATGGAGTGAAGGAACGCCGTGCCGCAGAGCCAGGGAAGAAGGGCGACGTTCTCCACCGGGTCCCAGCCCCAATAGCCGCCCCAGCCCAGGACATGGTAGGCCCACCAGGCGCCCAGGATGAGGCCTGTGCCCTGGATGGCCCAGGCGACGATGATCCAGGGTCTGGCTGCCTTGAGCCACTGGCTGTCCAGCTTGCCGGAGATCAGCGCTCCCATGGCGAAGGCGAAGGGGATGGTCCAGGACATATAGCCGGAGAGGAGGAAGGGCGGATGCGCCAGCATGCCCGGGTCGCGGAGGAGGGAGTTGAGGCCCTGGCCGTCAGGCGGCGTGAAGGGCAGGCGCTCGAAGGGGTTGGAGAGGAAGATGAGGACGATGAGGAAGAAGACCTGCACCAGCATAAGGGTCGCCATGGCATAGGGCATGACGGCTTCCAGCTTGCGGCGGTTGGCCCAGACGGCGAGGGCGGAGAAGAGGCCGAGGCCGACGGCCCAGAGGAGAAGCGAGCCTGCCTGGCCGCCATAGACGGCGGCGAGGGTGTAGTACCAGGGCTGGGCGAGGTTGGAGGTGCGGGAGACGTAGGCGACGCCGAAATCGTGGCTCATGAGGGAGTAGGCGAGGACCGCGATGGCGGCGAGCATCATGGCGGCGACGACATAGACGGCGTTGCGGGCGCTATGGACGAGCTGGGGGATGCTGCGCCGCAGGCCGATAGGCGCGGCGAAGACGACGTAGGTCGCGGCGACGATGGCGATGATGAGGGCGACGAAGCCGATATCGGAGGCGTGCATGCCCCTATGCTACTTTCTTTCGTCCACGGGGGCGTGGGGTTTGCCAGGCTCGGCGAGGCGGAACTCGGGCGGGTGCTGGCTCAGGAGCTTGATGGCGCGGAAGGTGCCGTCGTGGAGGCGCTTGCCCTCCACGATGACGTCCGTCTCATCGCCGAAGATGTCCGGCACCACGCCCTTATAGCTCACGGGCAGAAGGTTGGACGGCTCGTTGTGGTACATGCAGAAGGTCAGGTTGTTCTGGGCGTCTTTCACGATGGTGCCCTTGAGGACGCGCCCGCCGACGCGCACCCGGTCGTTGTAGCCTTCGGCGCCCTTGGCCGTCAGCTCGTCCACGGTGATGTAGTACGTGAGCGCGCCGCGAAGGCTCGTCCCGATGAGGATGCCGATGGCGACGATGACGATGACGACAACGGCGATGAGCTTCTTATTGGCGCGCTTGAACCAGCCGCCTTTGGGGGGAGGCGTTGTGATTGCGGTGGTCATAGGCCGGTCACGTCGCTTTCATAGATGTGGACCAGGAGCGCAGAGAGGAGAAAGGCGATAAGCCCCAGGGCCAGGATGAGCCGGGATGGGGAGAGCATGCGCCTCCAGCCTTGCTTCGCGGGAGAGGGCTCGGCGAGGGTCGGCTCGGCCTGCGGCGCGGCGGCGCGGCGGCCCAAGCGCCCCAGGCGCGTGCCGAGATCGCGGGCGAGGAGGAACATGGAAAGGGCGGCTAGGAGCTTGAGGGCCAGGACGGTGTAGTAGAGGGCAGTGATGGGGGCCGATTGCAGGCGATCGAAGGTGATGATGACACCGGTGAGGATGAGGGTGATGATGGCGGCGTCCACTAGGGTGCGGAAGTGCTTGCTGATGAGCGCCTCGAAGGGGCCTCTGGCGGCGGCGAGGTTGGCTTCCGCCAGGGATGGGCGAAGGGCGAAGAGGTAAAAGATACTGCCACCCACCCACACCACAGCGGCGATGGCGTGCAACCATCTGACTATCGCCCGGAAGTAATCAATGCCTTCCACATAAGCCTCTCGAAGGCGCGCGAACATGGCCGATTCCTGGTTTGGGCGCCCAACTATGTTACTCTTTTCACATTCGAAACGTCAAGGAAATGCCCCAGTTTGCGCAGGGGGCGCTCCAGAAGTCTACGTGGTAGGATATCGGGCGGTTCCCAAGCCGTTCAAGAAGGCGTTCAATGAGCAGACTGACGCTGAGAAAGTTCACCCAGGCCGACTTCGCCGCCTATGCGCGCATCGTGCGGGCGGCTCGGGGGCCTGGCGCGCGCTACACGGCGGCAGATGCGAAGGACTATCTGGGCCAGCCGAACCTTCGCCCAAGGCGTGATTGCTTCCTCGCGATGAACGTCGGCAGGGCTGGCGGCTACGCGTTGGTGGTGCCGGAGCTTCCCATCGGTCGCGCCGTCATCGAGTGGGGGGCCGCACCTGCGGAGGCGCGCGTGACGGCGGGGGAGGCGCTGCTGGCGCGATGCCTGGCGCATGCTGGGGGCCTGGGCGCGAAGCTGGCGCACGTCTCTGCTCAGGGGCACGACCGCGAGGCGGCGGCGCTCTACAAGAGGCTCGGCTTTGCCCAGGTGAAGCGCCAGTGGCAGATGCGCCTTGACGCGGCGCGGTGGAAGGCCCCGGCGAAGGCGAAAGAAGGCATCACGGTGCGGCGGCTCCAGCCCGGCGAAGAGGCGCTGGTGACGGGCATCCAGAACCGGGCCTTTGGCGGAAGCTGGGGCTTTGCTCCGAACGTTCCGGAGGAGCTGCGCTACCGCCTGCGGATGCGCGGCAGCAGGGTGCAGGATGCGCTGATTCTCGAAGTGAAGGGCGCGCCCGCCGCCTATTGCTGGACGCGCGTGAACAAGGGCAAAGGCGGGGCGACGGGCATCATCTGGATGATCGGCGTGGACCCGGCCTACCGGGGCCAGGGTTTGGGGCGCGCGATGCTGGAGGCCAGCATCGCGGACCTGAAGCGCCGGGGCGCGACTGCGGTGGAGCTGACGGTCTACGCCGATAATGCGCCGGCAGTGGAGCTCTACAAAGCAGTCGGCTTCAAGCGTATCTACGATATCGATTGGTGGGAGAAGAGGCTTTAAACCCTCGTCGCTTCTTTCACTAATCCTTCGTAGACGCTCAGCACGCGCTTTGCCGCCGCCTCCCAGGACTGGCCCTTTGCCGCCGCCTGCGCCGCTTGGCCCAGGCTTTCGCGCAGGTGGTCGTTGGCGAGGAGAACTTCCAGTTTTTCCGCGTAGGGCTCGGGGCAGTGCCAGGGGACCAGGTAGCCCGTCTTGCCATGGCTCACGGTGTGCTGGAGCCCGCCGACCTTGGCGGCGATGACGGGCGTGCCGCAGGCGAGGGCCTCCAGCGCCACCAGGCCGAAGGTCTCATAGAACGAGGGGACAACACAGACATCGGCGGCGCTGTAATAAAGGGGCAGGTCCTTCTGCGGCACGGCGTCCACGAAGAGCATGCGGTGCTCTATGCCCAGGCCGCGCGCCATGCGCTGGAGTCGGCGGCGCTCGGGGTCGGCCTCACTGCCGCCGATGACGATGAGCTGGGAGTCCAGGCTGCTATCTAAGGCGGCGACGGCGCGCAGGAGGATGTCCGCTCCCTTGATGCGCTCCATGCGTCCGACGAAGAGGACGATCTTATGGCCGTTGAGGCCCAGGCTATCGCGGGCCGCACGCCGGGTGATGGGCTTGAAGAGCGATTGATCGAAGCCGCAGGGGACCAGGGAGACCCTGTCGTGTCGCGCGCCGTAGAGGTTCACCAACTGCTCGATCTCATGGGGGCTGCCCGCGACGATCGCATCGGCCTGGGCGACGGCCATCTCCTCCGCGGGGATACGGTCTTTGGCATCGGGCTCGCCTGCGCGGACGATGCCCTGGACCTTGCCCAAGGTGTGGAAGCTGACGGCGACGGGGAGGCCCCAGCGCGCCTTGAGCGTGAAGGCGACGGGCGCGGAGAGCCAGTAGTGCGCGTGGATGAGTTCGTAGCGGAGGCCCATGCTTTGGGCGTAATCAGCGAGGTGTTCTGTGAACTGGGGCAGGTGAGCCGCCAGGTCGCGCTTGGCGGTGGCGAGGTCGCCGGCGTTGATGTGGATGACGCGCGCCCCCTGGCCGATGGGAACGATTTGCGGGTCGCGCACATCGTGGGTGCGGGTGTAGACGTCCACGGTGTGGCCTAGGCGGCCAAGCTCCCGCGCCGTCTCCCGCAGGAGGACGTTCATGCCGCCGGTGTCTTTTGCGCCCAGGCGCGCCGTGGGGCAGCCGTGGACGCTGATAAGGGCGATGCGCATGGATTCAGCAGTCTCCGCTGATGAGGATACGGCAGGCGTACCTAGTTGCCAAGGGAAACCTATCCCTTCTTGAGGGTGAGCTTGTGGAGCCGGACATCTTTCGCGCCGAGGCTGTACTTGTAGGGTTCGGAACCGCGCAGGAAATTGAAGAGCTTGCGTCCCTTGGCGATGGCCTCCTGCATGCAGAGGGCCTTTACCAAAAGGCCCACGCTCAGGGGGGCGTAGCGCGTATCGTAGCCGCTGTTGTAAAGGTAGAAGCCGTTGTCATAATCGAACAACATGGAGGCGGCGGTGACGTGGCCGTCCAGGGTGAGGAAGTAGACGCGGAGCCAGCCCTCCTTCTGCATCGCTTCCGCCAGGGTGCGGAAGAAGCGCTCGCGCTCGGGGGTGAGGAACTGGGCCTTGTCCTCCCGGCTTGAGCGCATGAGCGTGGCAAAGGTGGTCATCACCTCGGCTAGGGGTTGGCGGTCCAGGGCGTCGAAGCAGTCCACGCGCCCGGCGCCGGTGAGCTTGCGCAGCTTGCGCTTCAGCTCGTGGCGGTCCTTGCCGTCCAGGGATTCCAGGTAGGCCTCCCACGATGCGGGGAGCGCGATCTCCGGGGAGACGCCGTCCACCTGCTGTTCCACCGTCCAGCCTTTGCCTAGGGCGGCGCCAGTGAGCCTCCGCAGGGTGGGCGAAAGCTCGATGATGCCTTCCAGCTCCACACGCAGCCAGCCGTGCCGCTCGAAGGCCCCCACCAGCGCGGGGTAGAAGGCCTCTTCCGCCTCCGGGCGGTAGAGCACATCGTGATAGTCGCAGACGTCCGTCGCGGCCAGGAGGCGGACGGCATCGGCGGAGCGCATCATGGGGGCCAGGCCCAGCAATCGCCCGCCATCGCGGAAGGCGAGGAGGGCCGGCTCTTCGCCGGTGCGCTGGGTCTGCCACCAGGTGTGAAGCCAGGCGGGTGTGGTGAAGACAGAGCGCGTGGGCGAAGCGGCGGCGAGGTCGCGCCACTCACGCTGGAGGCTTTCGAAGGATTCGGTGTGAACCGAAAAGGCCACGTCAGTCCTGGATGAGGGAGAGGAACTCGGCGCGGGTGACCTGGCTCTGCTTGAACCTGCCGCGGACGGCGGAGGTGACCATGTTGGAGCCGGGCTTCTTGATGCCGCGCATGGTCATGCAGAGGTGCTCCGCCTTAATGACGACGCCGACGCCCGTGGGCTTGATGGCCTCATCAATCGTATCGGCGATTTGGGAGGTGAGGCGCTCCTGGAGTTGCGGGCGACGCGCCAGGATCTCAACGACGCGCGCCAGCTTGCTGAGGCCGACGACGCGCCCATTGGGCAGATAGCCCACCGCGGCGATGCCGTAGAAGGGGAGGAAGTGGTGCTCACACATGGAATAGAAGGGGATGTCCTTGAGCACGACCATCTCCTGGTGCCCTTCATCGAAGCCGACCTCAAGCTCCTTTTTGGGGTCGAGCTTCAGGCCGGCGAAGAGCTCTTCATACATCTCGGCGATGCGTCGCGGCGTATCGGTCAGGCCTTCGCGCTTGGGGTCTTCGCCGATGGACTTGATGATGTCTCTAACGGCTGACTTGATCCGTGGGGAGTCCACGATTCGCCTCCTAGGCGTGGGAAGGCCACGCAGAGAGATACGGGATCGGTCGGGAGAGACGGAGACTATTCAATCTACCAGATATGGAGAGGGAAGAACAAGTTGACAGAAGGGAGCTTATCGAAAGCCTAGCGCAGCCTCAAGCGCGGGGAGGTCCGGCATGATGGGGACGATATCGGCCTTGACGTTTTTTGTGGTGGTGTCCGGGTCCTTGAGTCCGTGGCCCGTGAGGATGCAGACGACGGTCTGTTTGGAAAGATCGAGGCCGCTACGGCGAAGCTTGATCAGCCCGGCGAAGGAGGCGGCGGAGGCGGGCTCGCAGAAGAGGCCCTCCTTGCGCGCCAGTTGCCCGTAGGCCTCAATAATCTCAGCGTCGCTCACCATGCCGATCTCGCCGCCGGACTCATCGCGGGCGGCCACGGCGCTCTTCCAGCTGGCGGGATTGCCGATGCGGATGGCGGTGGCGATGGTCTGGGGCACTTCCACCGGGTGGCCGCGCACGATGGGGGCCGCACCTTCCGCCTGGAAGCCCATCATCTTGGGGCGCTTTTTGGCCTTCTTCTTTTCGTGATATTCCCTGAAGCCCTTCCAATAGGCGGTGATGTTGCCGGCGTTGCCCACAGGGATGCAGAGGAAATCGGGCGCTTCGCCCAGGGCGTCAACCACCTCAAAGGCGGCGGTCTTCTGCCCCTCGATGCGGTAGGGGTTGACGGAGTTCACCAGGGTGATGGGGCGCGTCTGCGAGACTTCGCGGACGATGCGGAGGGCCTGATCGAAGTTGCCCTCCACGGTAATGACCTTGGCGCCGTAGGCCATGCCCTGCGCCATCTTGCCCAAGGCGATATTGCCCTTGGGGACGACAACGGCGCACTGGATGCCGGCGCGGGCGGCATAGGCGGCGGCTGAGGCGCTGGTGTTGCCGGTGGAGGCGCAGATGATAGCCTTGCTGCCCTCTTCCAGGGCCTTGGCCACGGCCATGACCATGCCGCGGTCCTTGAAGGAGCCGGTGGGGTTGCAGCCCTCCAGCTTGAAGTAGAGGGCGCCGATCTGCAGCTCGCGCTCAAGGTTCTGGGAGCGCACCAGGGGTGTATCGCCTTCGCCCAGGGTGAGGAGCGGTGTCTTGCCGGTGAGGGGCAGGTAGGCGCCATAGGCCCGCAGGACGCCCTTGTGGGCTCCCTGGCTGGGTGCGGAGATGGCGGGATCGCTCACGGGGCGCGGCTCTCTTCAGCTATCGGCTGTCCGGCGCGGCCTTTACGGCAACGAGACGGCCAGGCGAGACGTGGGAATCATTGTACGCGATGCGGAGCCGCGCTAGAAGCGGGACTGGCTGCCGCGCTGGCGCGCCTGGGCGGTGGCCGTGGCCGAATCTTCAAACTTGGTGCGGGAGACATCGCCGATCTCGCCGAGGGCCTTGTCCACGTCCAGGTTGCTGAAGCAATCGTCGGGCGATTTGGGGCAGTAGTTGATCCGGCCCGAGTCCCATTCCCGGCGGAGCCAGGCCTCCAGGGCGCGGGTCTTTAAGACTTCCAGGTTCTTCTCGGAGACCTCAAGGGCTTGGGTGCGCTGGCTGATCATGTAAAAGACGGTCTGGTTGATCCGGTTGACGGGTTCGGTGATTGTATTCAAGGGGATGCCCGCGATGTAGAGGTCAAAGATGCCGCCGCGATCGCCGGGGCCGATGAGCCCTAGGTCGCCGCGGCCGGCGCGCAGCTGAGGATCCGTAGCGACCTCCGCGGCGACGGTCTCAAAAGGCGTGCCGTTTTCCACGCGGCGCTTGGCCTCTTGGGCGGAGGCGAAGTCCTTGGCCAAGATGGCCTGGATGCGGGCCTTATCTCCGGTGCGCTGGGTGATGCGGATGATGTAGACGCCTTCCTTGGCGGAGATGGGGTCACTGAGCTGGTTGAGCTCAAGGCCGAAGAAGAGGGTGTCCAGGTCATTGATGACCAGGCGCGGCGTCCAGCCGATGGCGCCGCCTTCCTTGGCCGTCTCTTCATCCACGGAGGCGGTGCGGGCAACCTTGGAAAACTCTTCCGTCTTGAGGCGCTTCTGGATGGCCTCCACCTGAGTCTGATCGCCTGCCACGATCTGGTTGACGAAGGCGTGGGGCTGGACCCTCGGCAGGTTCGCGCCGAGCTTGTTGCGGAGCTGATCGCGCAGAAGGTCCAGGTAGACGATGTCCTCATACGTGCCGCGGGGCAGTTGAGTGATCTTGAGATAGTTGCTCAGCTTGACCTGGAATTCGCGCTCTACTTGGGACTTGGGCGTGTCCGGCGAGGGCTTCGGGTCCAGCAGGCGGTTCATCATCTCCTGCTTGATCTCTTCATCCGTGACTTTGAGGCCTTCGCGGAGGGCGGCCTGGCGGATCAGCTCGTTCTCCGCCAGGGTCTGCATGAGCTGGTAGGGCGCGACGCCTGGGTTGAACTGGCCGCCCAGGGCATCCGAGCCGAGCTTTTGGGACTTGAGGATGTCCACGTAATAGCGCCAGGTAAAGGTCTTGTTATTGACCTGGAGGATCGGCTGATCGCCGGGGCGCTTGACGGAGACGACGTAGTTGACGACGAGGACGACGATGATCACGACGACAAGGAGGCCGCTGATGATGAAGAAGAGCGGCGAGAGCTTGCGCGGGCCCGAAGGAGGCTTGCGGCGGCGCGACGTGTCAACCGGCGCGACCGGCTGGGGGGCTTCCTGTTTTCTCCGCTCGGAACGGCGTCGCTGTGCCACGGTGCGTCCTCGCGATGGCAGGTTCTACAGGGTATACGCAGGCGAGGCGTTCAAGGATGCCTGCGCCCGGGAACCCCTAGCGCCCAGGTGCCCGGATGATGCGTGATTCCAGGACGTGGTCGAAGGTGAAGGGCAGGAGGGCCAGGTGGCGGGCGCGCTTGAGGGCCTCCGTGAGCATGCGCTGGTGTCGCGCGCATGTGCCCGTCTTGCGGCGGGGGTCTATGCGCCCGCGCTCGGAGACGAAGCGCTGGAGCAGGTCCACGTTCTTGTAGTCAATGGCCTTGGTCTTTTGGACGCAGAAGGAGCAAACCTTGCGCCTGGCGAAGAAGCGGGGGCGTCCGCCCCTGCCGCCGTCTTTGCGGTCGCCCTTATCGCCGCGCGGTCCGCCGAATCTGCCGCCGCCTGATGATCGTTCGTTCATTGCTGTCCTTCCGGTGCTGTGATGGTGGCTATGGGGCTAGAAGGGAAGATCGTCGGCATCCACGGCCTCGCCGCCTTCTGGGGCGGGAGCCTGGGCCTCTTCGCCCTGGCCCTCGGCGGGCTGGCGATCCAGGAAGAGGATGCGATCGGCGATGATCTCATTGCGGAAGCGGGTGGCGCCGTCCTGGCCGGTCCACTGGTTGGAGCGCAGGCGGCCTTCCACGTAGGCCCGGCGGCCCTTCTTGAGGAAGTTGCTGGCCTGCTCCGCCAGCTGGTTCCAGGCGACGACGGTGAACCATTCGGTCTCTTGCTTGCGCTCGCCGCCGGAGGTGTAGTTGCGGGTGGCGGCGATGCGGAAGGTGGTGATGGGCCGGCCGCTGGGGGTGTAGCGCATCTCCGGCTCCGTCCCCACGTTGCCGATGACCAAGATTTTGTTAAGCCCTACCACGCGCCGCTCCCTTTGGTCGCCTAGTCGGCGTTGAGGAGGAGGTGACGGATCACCTGCTCGGAGATTTGGAGGTCGCTCTGGAGCTGCTTGGCGTGCTTGGGCTCCATGGAGAAGTTGGCCTGGACGTAGCTGGCCTCTTGGAAGTTGCCGATGTGGTAGGCAAGCCTGCGGCGGCCCCAGGGCTTGACTTCGGCCACCTTGCCGCCGTGGGTGGTGACATAGCCGGTCACCTTTTCGACGACGGTGTTCACCTGGTCGTCCGCGATCTCCGGGCTCACCAACATGACAAGTTCGTAGTTGCGCACAAAAGCCTCTTTCAGGAAAGGGGGGTCGAAAACCAACGGCTATTATAGCACGGGGCGGGCCGGAGGGGGCAAGGAGGAGGCAGAGGTTCTGGGAGCAGGGAGCAAGGTCTAGAGGTCAAGGGCAGGATCGAGAAAGAGGATTCCTGGGAAAACTACGGAAGGGCTTTCCCGGAACCCTGCTCCTCTAACCTTTCCCCTACTCCAAGCCCGGCACGGGGAACTTGGCGGCGATGGTCTGGACCTCGTCCTTCACCTTCGCCATCTCCTGCTCGTTGCCGATGCTGCGCAGGGTGGCGGCGATGAGCCGCGCGATGGCCACCATCTCGCCCTTGCCGAAGCCCCGGCTGGTGACCGCGGGCGTCCCCAGGCGCAGGCCGCTGGTGACCCGCGGCGGCTTCGGATCGAAGGGGATGGCGTTCTTGTTCGCCACGATGCCCACCGCCTCAAGGGCGCTCTCCGCCTGCTGGCCTGTGACGGCGATGGGGTTCAGGTCCACCAGCATGAGGTGGTTGTCCGTGCCGCCGGAGACGATTCGCAGTCCCCGGTTCCCCAGCTCGCCGGCTAGGGTGCGGGCGTTGTCTATCACGTTCTGCTGGTAGGTCTTGAACTCGGGCTTGAGCGCCTCGCCGAAGGCGACGGCCTTGGCGGCGACGATGTGCATGAGGGGGCCGCCCTGCGCCATGGGGAAGACGCCCTTGTCTATCGCGGGGGCCAGGGCCTTCTTCGAAACAATCATGCCGCCGCGGGGGCCGCGCAGCGTCTTGTGCGTGGAGGAGGTGACGACGTCCGCGTAGGGCACGGGCGAGGGATGGAGCCCGGCGGCGAAGATGCCGGCGGGGTGCGCCATGTCCACCATGAGCTTCGCGCCCACCTCATCGGCGATCTCGCGGAACTTCTTGAAGTCGATGATGCGCGGGTAGGCGGTGGCGCCGGCGACGATGAGCTTGGGGCGGTGCTCCTTGGCCAGGGCGCGGACGGCGTCATAGTCCAGCAGCTCCGTCTCGCGGTCCACGCCGTAGGAGACGAATTTGTAGTACTTGCCGGAGAAGTTGACGGGACTGCCGTGAGTGAGGTGGCCGCCCTGGTCCAGGCGCATGCCCAGCACCGTATCGCCGACCTCCAGGAGGCCGAAGTAGGCGCCCATGTTGGCCTGGGCGCCGCTGTGGGGCTGGACGTTGGCATGCTCGGCGCCGAAGAGCTGCTTGGCGCGCTCGATGGCGAGCTGTTCCGCCACGTCCACGAACTGGCAGCCGCCGTAGTAGCGCTTGCCGGGGTAGCCTTCGGCGTACTTGTTGGTGAGGGGCGAGCCCATCATCTCGAGGACGGCCTTGCTGGCGTAGTTCTCCGAGGCGATGAGGACGATGTTCTTGCGCTGGCGCTCCACCTCGTGGGCCAGGGCTTCGGCGATCTGGGGGTCGTGCTTCTGCAGGAGGGTGGAGATGTGCATGAGTCGCTCCGGCTCCCTGGGGGCAGGCGCGGGAGCCATGGTGGGATTGAAGGCTACCCAGTGTACGCCCGGGGCTGAACGGCGGCAAGGGGAAGGGGGCTTAGCCCTTCAGCAGCCCCAACCTGTGCAGGTCGGCATCAGACCAGCCGGCATCGTGGATGATGCCTTTCAGCGTGCCGATGGGGAAGGTATCGCCCGGATGATGGTAGGCCACAACGATACGCCGTCCATCCGGGTGGCTGAAAATTCGATGGCTTCCGCGCGACCTCCGCAAGGCAAAGCCGTCAGCCTCAAGGGCCCGCACCAGCTGGCGCGCTGAGACGCCCCTGGGCGTTTGGCTCATCGAACGTTGACGGCTACGGCGGGCTTATCGCGAACCGTCACGCCGCGCTTTTGGCTCGTGGGCACCGGCTTGCCGGCGTCCACCAGGTCCTCGATGTAGAGCTCGATCGCTTCGCGGATATTGGCGAGCGCCTCTTCATAGGTGTGGCCCCAAGAGCGGCATCCCTTCAACGCAGGACATGACGCGCTGAAGGCCCTCTCCCCTGATTCAAACCGGTCTTCCTTGATGACCACATCAAAGATGTAGGATTTCATGGCCCTCGCCTTCCTTTATCCAATGATACCAGCCTGCCCTTAGCCGCCAAAGGCTCGGCTCAGCTGATGGCCGGCCCAGACCGCCAGGAGGCCGACGATGAGCTGCACGGCGATGTTGGCGAAGGCGGCGGGCAGGCGGTCGTCCCGCAGGAGGGCGAAGGTCTCAAAGCCGAAGGCGGAGAAGGTGGTGAAGCCGCCCAGGAGTCCCGTGGTGAGCAGGAGGCGCGTGTGGCTGTTGATGAAATCGTGGGTCTCCGCCAGGCCGAGGATGAGACCGATGGCGAAGCAGCCGATGGCGTTGACGGCCAGCGTCCCATAGGGGAACGATTTGCTGCCGCCCATGACCCACGCGCTTACGCCATAGCGCAGCATGGAGCCGACGGCTCCACCGAGGCCGACCAGCACGACGTTGAGCATAACCTACCGCCTTCTCCCTTCGCTCACGACTTTGCTTCGCAGAGTCAGCGCAGGCTCCCTTCCACCGAAGGAGAGGAGAGCGAACACGGACGTCTCGCAACTACCTTAGCCTGACCACTTCGCCTCGCACAAGGGCTGGGACGACCTTCAGCGCGTCCAGCTTGGCGCAATCGGCCAAGTCGCGGCCGAGGCCCACGGCGATGAGGGCCTTGCCCGAAGGCGATTCGCGCAGGGCGGCGGCTATGCGCCCGCGATAGCGCTCGGAGAGCGCCAGCGCCTGCGCCGCCTCCTCCGTGGGCCCGGCATCGCCGATCGCCTCCAGCAGGCGCTCCACAAAGGCCCCCGCGCAGGCCGTATCGTCCGGCACCGGCTCGCCTTCGCGCCCTGCGCAGACCAGCACGATATCGCCCCTGGCCCTTGCCAGGCGGCGCACCGCCGCCCCCTGGTTGAGGAAGGCGCCGATGAGCGTCTCCCCGGCCGTGGCCGCCGCCTTGAGCGCCCGGGTGCCGTTGGTGGTGGTGAAGACGATGGTCTTCCCCTTCACCACCTTGGCCGTGTAGTCCCGGGGCGAATTGCCGAGGTGGAAGCCGGGGATGCGCAGGCCGCCGCGTTCTCCGCCGAGGAGCGCTCCTTCGCCCAGGGAGCGCTGCACGCGCCGCGCCTCTGCGATAGAGGCGACAGGGATGATGCGCTCCGCGCCGGAGGCGATGGCCTGGCTGATGGTGGAGGTGGCGCGGGTGACGTCTATCACCACGGCCCGCCACTGGGGAAGGTCGAGGCTCTTCAGCTCGGCAGGCGTCAGCGCAACGTGGAGGCGCATCTAGCGCTTGGCCTGCCGCAGGAAAGACTCGATGGTCTGCTCTGTGGTGTAGCGGTAGCGGAAGCCGGTGGCCTGCTTCAGCTTCTCATTGCTCGCGACCCACGGGTAGGCGATGTAGTCGAGGCCGGCCGAGTTCGACTGCTGTTGCAGGCGCAGCTTCCACGCCAGGTCCATGACGCCGCCGAGGAGCGACTTGGGCAGGGCGATCATGGGCCGCTTGGCCATCTTCGCCACTCTGCTGTAGGGGACCGTGCCATCGGCGGCGACGTTGTAGGTGCCGGGCGCTTCGCGCTCCAGCAGCATGACCAGGATGGCGATGAGATCGTCTTCATGCAGGAACTGCACCGGCGGGTTGCGGCCCAGCATGCGCACCATCACCGGCTGGAATACCTTCGCGCCGATGGCCTTGGCCCCGCCGGGGCCCATGACGGGCGCGCCGCGCAGGACCGTCACCTTGCTGTTCGGGTGGCTCTTGGCGTACTCATCGAAGAGCCGCTCCGTCGTCGCCTTATCGCGGGCATACTGGAAGCGCGGGTTCGGTCGAAGGGGCGCATCCTCCGTCAGCGGCACGGGGTTATCGGCATGGGCGCCGTAGACGGAGGTGCTGCCCAGGTAGAGCAGGTAGCCGAGGTTGCCCTGGCCGCAGGCCCGGAGGAAGTGCCGCGTGCCGTCTACATTGATGCGCGCGGCCCAGGCCTCCCGCCGCGTGGGCGCGACGACGAAGGCAAGGTGGACGGCGGCATCCACGCGGTGCTGGGCGAAGAGCCCATCGAAGGGCTTGGTGATGTCATGCCGGACGAAGGTGAGCTTGGGAGGCGATTGCCGCGGCGGCCGGGCGTCCACGCCGATGATTGCCTCCACGGAGGGGTGGGCCGCCAGCCGCGCCATGAGCTGTGCGCCGATGTAGCCGCTGACGCCCGTGACCGCGACGCGCTGCATGCGCCCTCCCGGCGAAGTGCCGGGAGACAGGATAGCAGATGCGAAGATATGACTGACAACGAAACTTGAACCCTGTCCTTCAAGGTAACAGAGCCATCAAGGGGCGGATGTCACACCACCCTCCCGCCCTGCTGCAGCGCCTCCGCCACCAGCGGCGATGGCGTGGAAGTCACGGGACTCACGGAGTTAACGGACTCCTCTCCATTTCTTTGTCGTATTGTTTCCTCCCGCGATTGACTAGAGTTGGGGAAAGCCCGTGAAGTCCGTGAGTTGCGTGAGTCGTGGGACTCTTTTCGCAGCATGATACCTATGTAGCTCCACATCGTCTTGCCGGCAACCGCTTTCTGCGCGTAGCGCACCCGCGGACGCGCCCTGCGCAAGGCGTTGCCGATCGCTACCCTGGTCACGCTGACGCCCAGGCTGTGCTCCAGCGCGTAGTCGCGGTAGGCGGCCATGAGCTCGCTGCAGGGGGTGAATGCCTCCGCGTCCTCCACCGTGCGGGCGTTGAGCCAGACGGTGAAGGGGTCCGTGGCCTCCACGAACTCGTTATAGGCCTCCTGCATCGCCGCCGTTATGGTGAAGCCCCGCTGCCGCAGGCGCGGCAGGGCCGCCAGCGCCAGGTTCAAGAGCCCGGCCCGCTCCGTGGGGTCGGCCAGCAGGCGGTCTATCTCCTGGGGGGAGACCTGGTCCGCCTCGTCCCTAAAGCGCCGCTTGAAGCGCACGACGATCCACCGCGAGAAGAAGGCCGAGGAGGCGTCCGCCGAGCGCGGCGGCGTGTTGGCGGAGAAGACGAGCCGCGCGAAGGGCTGGAAGTCGAAGCTCTCCCTGAACTTCTGCTCTCCGGTTATGGCATCGCCGGCTACAAGGCTCTTGAAGAGGCTCGTGCTTTGCAGGTAGGTGGAGGGCAGGTCGGCGTAGAAGTTGGCGAGCTTGCCCTGGAGCCGCGCCGCCTTGAAGCGGTCCTCCTCCAGCTGGTGGAGGGCGATGGTGCTGACGTTGCTGCCGCCCAGGAAGGCGCGCAGCCCCGCCAGGAAGCGGCTCTTCCCCTCGCCGCCTTCGCCCAAGAGGAGCAGGGCCTTCTGCAGGGAGAGGTCGGGCGTCATGAGCCAGGCCGCCGTCTCCGGCACAAAAGTGGGGCCCTCTTCGCCGAACCAGTCCTGCGCGAAGCGGAGCCAGCTGGGGCACTTGGCCTTCGGGTCGTAGACGATGGGCAGCCGGACGGTGACGGCGTAGGACGGCCTATGGGGCATCAGCTCCATGGTGTCCAGGTGCAGGATGCCGTTGGCAACAGTGAGCCGGTTGCGGTCCGGGCGCTGGAGGAGCGGCCGGGCGTCCACGCGGATGAACTCGGCCACCTCCGCCGCCTTGTGGGACGACCACGATTCCAGGAGCTCCGCCTCCGCCAGGACCTCCTTGCACATCCGCTTGGCGAACTCCTCGCCATCGTCCAAGTAGACGCCGCTCAGATAGCGGTAGAGCCGTCCGTTCGCGTCTTTGGCGAAGTCATGCCGCTCCATGATCCGCTTCGCGATCTCATAGGCCGGGACCTTCGGCCATCGCGCCACCCAGGGAAACCCGCCGCCTTCAGTCTCATACATCACGTGCAATTTCACCTCTTCATCACTATCTACTATTAGTATAGCGACGATCGTCTAGTCCCCGTTCGGAACCGCGGAGAGAAGAGGCGGCTTGGCTAAGCGTCTTTCCGCTTCCCCCGCCAGAACTTGTAGCGGGCCGCCAGCGCGCCGATGGCCTGCTCCACCGCGTAGGCGTAGGCCGGGATGCCGTTCGCCTCCAGGTGGCGCACCGCCTCCTCCACCTCCACATCGCCCACCAGGCCCGCCACCATCGGCTTCACGATGCCCTTGTCCTTGGCCTCCTGCACCAGCTCGATGAGGAGCTTGGCGAAGGCCCCCGGCGGCGCAAGCGGCGTATGCCAATAGCCGAAGACGAGGGCGTGGACGCGGCTATCATTGAGCGCAAGGGTGATGACCTTGCGGTAGGTCTCCGGGCCTTCGCCGCCCGTCACGTCTATGGGGTTGTTGGCTGAGCCGAAGGGCGGGATGCAGGCCTTCATCGCCTGGTGCAAGTCCGGAGGCAGGGCCGGCAGGGAAAGGCCATGGTCGGCGCAGGCGTCCGCCATCAGCACCCCCAGGCCGCCGGCGCCGCAGACGATAAGGACGTTCTCCCCGGCAGGGTCGGGCAGGAGCTGGACGGCGCGCGACCAGTCCAGCAGGTCTTCCAGCGTGCGCGCGCGGATCAGCCCCGCCTGGCGGAAGGCGGCATCGTAGACGCGGTCTTCGCCGGCCAGCGAGGCGGTGTGGGATGAGGCGGCCCTTGCGCCCGCGCTGCTTCGCCCGCCCTTTAGAACCACCACAGGTTTCACTTTCGAAACGCGTTTTGCCGTCTCCAGGAAGCCTCGACCGTCCTTCAGCCCTTCGATGTGCAGGGCGATGACCTGGGTGTGCGGGTCCTGGCCGAAGAACTCCAGCGCGTCGCTATCGTCTATATCGGCCTTATTCCCCAGGCCCACGATGGCGGAGACGCCCATGCGCCGGGAGCGGCTATAGCCCAGGATGGCGTTGGCGATCCCGCCGCTCTGGGAGACTAGGGCCACGCCGCCCGGCTCCGTGTAGGGCATGGCGAAGGTGGCGCAGAGCTTGAGGGGCGTGTAGAAGTAGCCGTAGATGTTGGGGCCAAGGATGCGCAGGTTGTGGGCCCGCGCCGCCTGCACCAGCTCATCCTGCAAGGGGCGGTTGCCCACCTCGGCAAAGCCGGAGCTGATGACCACCAGCCCGGCGATGCCCTTCTTGCCCGCGGCGGGCGCCAGCCCCGCGATGGCGGGCGCCGGGATGGCCACCACAGCCACGTCCGTATCGTCCGGCACCGCCTCCAGCGAGGGGTAGCACTTCAGGCCCCCTACCTCGGCGAAGTTGGGGTTCACCGGGTAGATGTTGCCCACATAGCCTGCGCCCTTGAGGTTGGCGACGATGATGCTGCCCAGCTTCCCCGGCGTGGGCGAAGCGCCCACCACGGCGATGGCGCGGGGCATGAAGATGCGGCGCAGCTGGGCGATGCGGGCTTCCGGCGATCGTGGCGGTGGCACGGGTGTCACCTCGAGTGGGAGTCTGCCGCCACAGCCATTATAGGCTTGCACTGTGCTGCATGGGGTGGTTTTGGGCAACTTTCCTCTGGAGAGCATTGAACAAATGGCATCTCCCTCTTACAATCCATGTGGGTTCGTTGAGTTGGGTCGCCTAATCCTCACCTTAGGTGGGCAGATGTCTCCAGCGTCCACGGCTCGGGCGGCGCGCAGACCCCCTTCTCAGCGCGAGCTCGCCTCCAAAAAGATCGTCGTCATCGGCGGCGGCACCGGCAGCTTCACTATCCTTTCGGGGTTGAAGCAGTACCCGGCGCAGCTCACCGCCGTGGTGACCATGACGGATAGCGGCGGCAGCTCCGGCCGCCTGCGCGATGAGTTCGGCGTCCTGCCGCCGGGCGACCTGCGCCAGTGCCTCCTGGCCCTCACGCCGGACGACCACGCCCGTGCGACGCTCAAGAGCCTCTTTGAGTACCGCTTCAACAAGGGGAACGGCCTCCACGGCCATAGCTTCGGCAATCTCTTCCTTACGGTGCTGACGGATGTAGCCGGCCGCACGGACAAGGCCGTGGAGGAGATGGGACACCTGCTGGGCATCAAGGGGCGCGTCCTCCCGGTGACGCTGACCGACACGAATCTCTGCGCGGAGTTGGCCAACGGCAACACCGTCGTCGGCGAGGCGCATATAGACATCCGCACCGTAGACCCGGACGTGCCCATCAAGCGCGTCTATCTCCAGCGCAAGGCGCAGGTCCTGCCGGAGACGGCGCGGGCCATCGCCCAGGCGGACGTTATCGTCATCGGCCCCGGCGACCTCTACACCAGTGTGATTCCGAACCTCTTGGTCTCAGGCGTGCCGGAGGCTATCCGCCGTTCCAAAGCGAAGAAGGTCTACATCTGCAACCTGGTCACCAAGCACGGCGAGACTGACGGCTATACCGCCTCCCGCTTCATCGCTACTGTCTTGAAGTACCTCGGCGACGCGAAGGCCTTGGACTACGCCCTCGTGAACACAGCGCCCGTCCCAGCGCGCCTCGCGAAGAAGTACGCCGGCGAGCGCGCGACACCCGTCGCCTTCGATCGCGCCGCCTGCGAGCGGCTCGTGCCCAACATCGTCGCCAGGCCCCTCCTTGCGACGAACCACTACCTCCGCCACGATTCAGCGGCCTTGGCCGCCGCCGTCATCGGTTTCCTTTAGGTGCCCGCGGTGGTGCTATGGCGCACAAGCCCGTATAGTGGTGGGGCTCCTTCGCCAGCGATGTTGTAGGAGGTATCGTGTAAGTCATCTCGAAGGCTCGTCCTCGCGCCGGCGGCCGCCTATGCCCAGTCGGGCAAGGTGCTCATGATGGCGATGGCCTTTGCAGGCAAGCGGATCTCGTTGGTAGGGCTGGCGGCATGCCTGTTGCTGCCGATGCTCGCTGCGTGCAGCTCGGCCGCTAAGGACCCCACACCAACGCCCGTCCCCCCAACGCCCACCCGCCCGCCGACGCCCTCGCCGACGCCTGTCCTCGTCTTCACCGGCGATGCGCTCAAGGCCTACGAGTATATGAAGACGCTGAATGGGATCGGCAATAAGTTCATCGCCGAATACCAGGGCACGGGAACGGCCGTCTTTTCCACCACGGACCAGGCGGCCATCGCGCGGCTGGTGGACCGGGGTATCGCGCTCTCGGAGACCTATCTGCGGGATGTGACGGCGGTCGCCGCCCCTGTAGAGGTCTCGGAACTGGTTGAGGTGCGCACCCTGGCGATCCGCTCCGCAGAGCGCGTGGTGGCGATCTCCAAGGAGTTCAAGGCTGCTCTCGCCAGCGGCGATACTGCCGCTTCCACGCGCATCGCCACGCAGCTCATCGCCTATCGGTCCAACCCGGATATCCGCGCCGCCGGCGAGCTGATGCAGAAGGTGATGCAGCGCTACGGCATCCCGCCGGGTTACGTGGACTTCCAGCTTTAGACGCTAGGCCGCCTCCAGCACGATCCGCGCATCCACCGCCGCCAGGCCGTCCCGGTAGGCGAAGACCGGGTTCATGTCCAGCTCTTTGATCTCCGGGTGCGCATCCACAAAGGCGGAGAGCTTCAGGATCGCCTCTTCCAGCTTCGTCACGTCTGCGCCGGCCTGCCCGCGAACGCCCTGCAGCACAGGGTAGCCCTTGATCTCGCGCACCATCTGCCGCGCATCGCGCTGGGTCAGCGGCACCACGCGGAAGGCCACGTCCTTCAACACCTCGACGAAGATGCCGCCCAGGCCGAACATCAGCACCGGGCCGAAGGCGGCATCCTTGGTCATGCCGATGATGACCTCCGTGCCCTGCCTGGCCATGGGCTGGATGGAGACGCCCGCGATGCGAGCGTTGGGCGCGGCGCGCTGCACCGCCGCCAGCATCTCATCGTGCGCGGCGGCCACCTCGGCCTCGTTCTTCAGCCCCAGCTTCACGCCGCCCACATCGCTCTTGTGCGCGATGTCCGGCGAAAGGATCTTCATCACCACGGGGAAGCCCAGCTCCCTGGCGATGCGCTGGGCCTCGGCCTTGTTCGCGGCCAGGCGAGTCTCCACAACGCTCAATCCGGCCTCCTTCAGGATCTGCTTGGCCTCCACCTCGTTCAGGAGGGTGCGGCCTTCCTTTCGGGCGGCTTCCACAATGGTTGCGATGGGCATATGCAGCACCTCAGCGGGGGTTCAGGCTCATGGAGCACGGGTCAGACGGTGCGATCCGGAGACAGGCGAAGGGTAGCGCGACGACGAGAGAGAATCAAGCGGCGGCGCTACGATGTTCCCTGCGCCAGCTTCTCCAAAAGCTTGAGCGAGGCGTTCTGCTCCTTGCCCATGACGCGCCCGGCAAGAAAGAGGCTGAGGAGCCAGGAGACGCCCAGGGGCGAACGCCACTCGTAGGCTAGCGTCACCTCCGTGCGGTCGGCGATGGGGCGTATGGCGATGATGGTGTGGAAATCACGCACGCCGCCGGCCTTCGCGC
Source organism: Chloroflexota bacterium (assembly GCA_016875535.1). Classification (NCBI taxonomy): domain Bacteria; kingdom Bacillati; phylum Chloroflexota; species Chloroflexota bacterium. The sequence goes on along the minus strand of VGPF01000007.1, from coordinate 26,918 downwards.
CGTCCACCGTCTCCTCCAGGTGCTTGAGCGCGATCCGTCTTTCCTGCTCCCAGGCCGTCACCTCTTGAGTGAGCCTGCTTTCGCGCCCGTAGAGCGTCCGCGAAACGAGCTGTCTGCGACCCGCGCCTTCGGCAGGGCCGCCCGTATGCTGGACGGCCTCCACGCTGCTGAACCACTTGGGCAAGTCGTCGAGCGCGGAGGCGGCGCGCCAGACCTGCGCCACCGGCGCTTTGATGAGACGGCTTCGGGCGACGCGCATGCGGCCTAGGCGTAGCGGTAGAGGTTCGCGGCGTTCTCGGCGATGATCTTGCGCCGCTCGCCTTCGGGCACGCCGGCGAAGATGCGCTCGATCAACTTCATGGAGTTGGGCCACGTGCTGTCCAGGTGCGGGTAATCGGAGGCCCACATGAGGTTCTCCACGCCGATGATGCTGCGCAGCATGATGCCGGAGCGATCGCGCATGAAAGTGAGGAAGACGTGCTTGTGGAAGAAGTGGCTCGGCAGCATATCGCGCGGGATGCCCATCTTGTGGAAGACCTGGCGGCGGTCGTGGAGGTAATCGGCCCGCTCCAGGAAATAGCCCGCCCAGCCGATATCGTTCTCCGCGGAGACGATCTTGAGCTTGGGATACTTGAGGAAGACGCCGGAGAAGATCATGCGCGCCAAGGCGTCCTGGACCATCACGCTCTCCGTCACCTGGCCGGAGAGGAAGTCTTCGCCCATGCGCTGCTTGTGCTTGCGCTCCGTGAGGATGTGGAGGCTAATAGGCATATCGCACTCTTCAGCCGCGCTCCACAGCGGATCGAAGGTCGGGTCGCTGTAAGGCCGCCCTTCGGGGCTCACCGAGATGGAGACGCCGGAGAGGCCCAGCTTTTTGGACCGGCGCACTTCGCCCGCTGCGGCTTCGATGTCGTCTGTGGAGAGGATGCCGATGCCCTTGAAGATGTTGGGGTAGGGCTTGCAGAAATCGGCGATCCAGGAGTTATAGGCGCGGAAGCAGGCCGCTTGGAAGTCCGGCTCCGGGATGCCGAACATGCGCAAGGCCACGGAGGGGTAGAGAACCTCCGCCTGCACGGCGTCCACCGCCATCTCGTCCAGGCGTGCCTTGGGGTCGTAGCTGCCTTTGGGGGCGTCCTTCTCATAGGTGCCGTGGCTCTTCAGCTTATCGCTGGGTTTCCCGGCGCCTGCGTAGGCGGCCACCGGGCCTAGGACCGTCCCTTCGCATTTCCACACGTCGAACTCGCCTTCGCGCACCACATGGGGGGCGCGGGCCTTGTAGGCCGGCTCCATGTAGTCCTTCCAGACGTTCGGAGGCTCGATGACGTGGGAATCGGCGGAGATCACCTGGTAGTTGGTCATGCGCGTCCTCCTGGGATGCTACGCCACCCTGCGGCGTCGGTTGGAGAGGTAGTCCACCAGCACGTATTCGCCCAGCTTATCGGGGGAGGCGTAAAAGGCCCGCCCGTGGTTGATGCGCGTGAGCAGGTTCACGAAGTCCACCAGCTGGTAGTTGTTCTCCAGCATGAAGGTGTTGATGACGATGTGCTCCTGGGTGCAGCGCCGCACTTCTTTTAGCGTCTCCGAGATGGTGCGCGGCGAAGGAGGGTAGCTGAAATAGGGGACGCCTTGCTCCAGGTGCGCTGTGGGCTCGCCATCCGTGATCATGATGGCCTGCCGCGTGGCGCCCTTGTGCTTGGAGAGGAGCTTGCGGGCCATCATGAAGGCGTGGTGCATGTTGGTGCCGGAGATGCCGGTGTCCCAGTAGAGGTCCGCCAGGTCCGATTCCTTGAACTGGGTGGCGACGTCTGAGAAGCCGATGATATAGAGGACATCGCGCGGGAACTTGCTGCGGATGAGGGTGTGGAGGGCGATGGCGACCTTCTTGGCCGCCGCGAAGTTGCCGTAATAGCCCATGGAGCGGCTGCGGTCTATGAGGAGGCACGTGGCCGCTTGGGTGGAGAAGTCTATCCGCTCCACCTCGAAGTCGCTCACCTGCATCTTCAGAGGGGTCCCCGCGCCTTCGCGCTTCACGCTGTTGAGGAGCGATTTGCGCAGGTCCACCAGAAAGTCGTCGCCGAACTCCCAGGGCTTCGTCTCGCCGCTGGGCTCGCCGCCGCCCCCGCGCTTGGTGATCTCGTGGCTGCCGGCGCGGTCCTTCTTCAGCTGGGAGAAGATCTCCCGGATGGCCTTCTGCCCGATCTTGCGCACGCCGCGCGGCGTCAGCTCAAAGCGGTCGCCCTTGCGGCGGATGTAGCGCGCCTCCTCCAGCTTCCGCAGGAGGTCCTTCAGCTCCTCCAGGGAGCGGCGGGCATCTTCTCCCAGGAGCTCTTCCATCGCCTGGGCGTCCACGCGCTCCAGGTCCTGGGCGCTGCGCACATCCCGGAGGGTTTGCTCCAGGTTGTCCATCTTCTGGAACTCTTCCATGAGGCGCATGGCCTCCTGCATGGAGAGCTCCTCATCGCCGGTGAAGGGATATTCGCGGCGCAGGTCGTCCATCGGCGCCAACTCGTCCAGCATCTGGCCCAGCTGGGACATCTCCCGGCGCATCTCATCGTCCATCATGGATTCCATGAGGTCTTGTAATTGCTGGCGTGTGGTCTCCGGCATGCTGTCTAACAGCGATTGGGCCTGGGCCATGCGCTCCTGCAGGCGTTCCGCCAGCTCCTGCATGTTGCGGGGCGGGTTGTCCCCGAACATCTGGCCGTACTGCTGCATGAACTGGTCGAACTGCTCCTGGCTCAGCTTGCCCTGGCGGTTCTGCTGGAAGAGTTGGTTCAGGTCCTTCAGCATCTGCTTCATCGCCTGCATCTGGTCGCCGCTCATGTTCTGGAGCGATTGCTGCATGTTCTTGAAATACTGGTCCATGGCCCGCTTCTTCAGCTCGTCCAGCAGTTCCTGGAACTTGCGGCGGGCCTCCTGGTCCATGAAGTCATAGTTGCTCAGAGCCTTGATCTGCTCGGCGGGATCGTTGGTCAGGCTCTTCAGCGTCTCGCGCCGCTTCTCCGCCAGCTTCTCCAGCATGTCCAGCCCCGGCTTTTTAGCGGGGTCCTGCTTCGCGTCGTTCCGGGCTTGCTCCAGGCGGTTGCGGATGCCTTCCCGCTCCGTCTGGACGATGTCCTGGAGCTTTTCCTTGATATCGTTGAGGACGGAGCTTAGGTCGTACTTCTCCATCTGCTCGCGGCGGCGGTTGCGCAGGCGCTCCAGGAGGTCGCGCATGCCCTGGGTGCGGCGGCCGCCTTTGTCCTGCATGCCGCGCTGGATGATGCGCTGGAGGGCGCGCTCCAGGCCCATATCGCCAAAGAGGTCGTTCGAGATTTCGTCCATGACCTCGTCCGGGTGCAGGGAGAATGGCTCTGCGGAGCCGTCCCAGGACGAGTAGCGGTAGCGTCGCATCACATCACCTGTGGCCTAGGCTGGTGCCGTCCGGTCAAACCAGGGAAGCGGCGTGGAGGCCATCATACGGACTGCGCCCGCCAGTGGCAAGGGCGTCTGGACGTGCCGCCAGAGTAGCTAGTTGCGGCGCTCAAAGAGAGGCGGGTCGAACTCATCCATAGTCTCCAAGGCGGACTGGGCCAGCTCCTGGATGTGCGCTTCCGGGCGCTGCATGGTGCGCGTGAGGGCCTTCTTGGCCACCGGCCCGCCGATCTTCCCCAGTGCGGCGATGGCGGCGGCCTGCACCTCGCTATCCGGGTCGTCAATCATCGGCAGGAGGTGCGTGATGGCCTTATCATCGCCGATCTCGCCTAAGGCGGAGACGGCCTCGTAGCGCAGTTCAGCCTGCCTGTTGGCCGTCTCATCAATGAGCTGGGGCAGCCACCTTGGGTCGCAGGTGCGGCCCATGGCGTAGAGGGCGCTGGCCTTCACCTTCACATCGGCGCTCTCATAGGTCTCTTGGATGAGCTCCGGCACGCGCTCATGGCTCATGGCGGCCAGCGCTTCTATGGCCCGGCGGCGCACGTCCGTGGACTCGAACTCGCTGTCTATCGTCTCCAGCAAGGCGTCTGCGATACGCCTGCCGTCCCGCTCCAGCAGTTTCCCCGTCTCCGCCAGGAAGGCGAACCTGCCCAGGGCCTGCGCCGCTGCGGCGCGCACATTGGCTGACGAGTCCACCGTGAGCAACCGGATGAGCGGCGTCAGCAGGGCCCGCTCTTCGCATTCCCACAGGCCTTCGATGGACTCGATGCGGATATCCTCATCGTCGTCGTTCAGCGTCAGTTTGAAGATGGGAAAGAAGTCCAGCTCGACGTTGTCTTCTGCCATCTCCGTCAGGGTGGCGATGACGGCCTTCTTTTGCGGCAGGCCCATCTTGTCCCACGCCTTCTGGAAGGCGGGCAATTCCTCCGAGGAGAGGCCGGAAAGCTGCGTCAGCTTCGCAGGCGCGATGCGCCCCTTGGCGGCCGCGAGCTCTTGGAGGATCGCATCTATCGCGGCCATGGGCCTACTCGCCGGCGCGTTTGGTGGAGACGGTGATGCCCATACAGGCGATGGCCGGGGCCAGCAAGCTGCCGCTCACCCATTCCTGCGCATCGCTGAGGGCGATGAGCTTGCCTGCGCTGAGGGCGGTATAGACGTTCCCGGCGATGACGGTGTCCTTCACGCGCCCCACTACTTTGCCGTTCCGGACGCGGTAGCCTAGCAGGACGTTGCCGCCGATCTCGCCGCCCGCCACGTTGCCCTGGCCTGCGCCAAGGAGCTGTTCGATGATGAGGCCGTCCTGCACATCGGCCACCATGCGCTCATAGGGCGTATCGCCCTTTTCGATGAAGAGCACGCTGGTGGACGGCGTGGGCAGGCTGCTGAGACTGCGGGAGGCGCTGCCGGTGCTCTTGGCTCCGGCGAGGCCGGCCGTCTGCAGATCGTAGAGGAACCCCTGGGGCACGCCCTTTTCGATGAGCAGCGTCTTTCGGGAGGGGACGCCCTCATCATCGGCGTTGCGGCTATCCGGCCTCAGGGGGACGGTGGGATCGTCCCACAGGGAGAAACGCGGGTCCATGAGCTGTGTGCCCAGCTTGCCCTGCAGGGGAGAGGCCCCCTGGAGCACCGTTCTGCCGTTCACGGCGCTGGTGAGGGGCATCAACAGATAGGCGATGGCGTGGGGCGTGAAGATGACGGGCACTTCGCCCTGGGGCGCCGGGACGGTCTCCTTGGCGAACTCCAGCTGCTCCAGGGGGCGCTTGGTGACCGGCTTGGGGTCCAGCATGGGACTGCAGGAAGCGCCCCAATCGCCCACAAAGAGCATGTCCGTGCCGCGGATCAAGGTGCCGTGGACGCCGTAGGAGAAGCTGGAGCGCTTATAGCTGGCATGGCAGCCGTTGGAGTTGATGATCTCAACTTCGTCTATGGACTTGGTGACGCCCGCCTCGCAGACCAGGTCGCTGTTGGCGCGGCGCAGGATGTCAATCATCGCCTGGCCGAAATCGGCCATCTGCTCCACCGTCACGGCCTCCGAAGCCCGGTCAAAGACGGGCACATCGGGAAACTTGGCGGGGCCCGGCAGCTCGAACTTGGCCACCGCGCCGAACTCCGAAAGCTCGATGGCCCTCGCCACCAGCTCGTCCACATCCTTCGGGTCGTTCGTCGCCGAAAGGCCGATGCGCCCGTTCCTCACGATGCGCAGGGCGATGCCGGAGGACTCCTTGGTCTCCAGCATCTTGAGGCGGTTCGCCTCAAAGTTTGCCGGCGTGCTGCGGTGCCAGACGCGCACCACCTCCGCCTGTTCGCAGCGCTTCTTGGCCAGGGAGAGCAAGCGTTCCATCATCTTACTTGCCTCCCACCAGGCACTTGCGGATGCGGATATGGGGACTGCCGTTGGTCACGGGCAGCGGCATCTGGCCGCCCTTGCCGCAGCCGCCTCCCTGGTTCATATCCAGGTCGTTGCCGATGGCGTCTATGTTCTTCAGTGTCTCGAAGAGGTTGCCGGAGAGGACCACAGGGCGCACCAGCTCTTCGATCTTGCCGTTGCGGATGCGGTAGGCCTCTCCCGCGGAGAAGGTGAACATCTCCATGCTGGTCATGCCGCCGTACCAGTTCTTGGCGTAGATGCCGTCCTTGATCCCGCCGATGATGTCATCGAAGGTGACGCCCTTCTGCGGCTCGATGTAGGTGTTGGTCATGCGCACGATGGGCGGGAAGGTGTAGTTAAGGGCCCGGGCGTTGCCTGTGGGCTTCTCTCCCATGCGCGCCGCCGTCTCCCGCGAATGGAGGCGACCCACCAGCACGCCTTCGCGGATCAGGTCCGTCTTGGTGGAGGGGACGCCTTCATCGTCGTAGGCGTAGCTGCCGCGCAGGCCCGGCACCGCCGCGCCGTCCACGATGTTCAGGTGCTTTTCGCCGAAGGTTTCGCCCAGCACCATCAGCTCGCGCATCTTGGGGTTCTCATAGACGTGGTCGGCCTCCGAAAGATGGCCGAAGGCCTCATGGACGAAGACGCCCGCGAGGATGGGGTCCAGGACGACGGTGTAGTCGCCGCCCTTCACCGTGGGCGCTTTGAGGAAGGCCACGGCGCGCTCGGCAAGCTCCTTGGCCCGTTCGTGCAGGCCTTCGACGACGGCATAGTCGCCGCGACTGCCTATGCTGATGCCGGCCTGCTGGAGGTCGCCGTCTGCCCGCGCCATCGCCACGATGCGGGCGTTCACGTCGGCGCGCTCCTGCTCGATGTAGGAGCCGTTGGTGTTGGCGAAGATGGTCTTCTTCCACCCATCGCTGTAGCCGATGCTGGAGCTCTGGATCTTGGCCGCCGACCACATCACCTCGTTGTAGCTATCCAGGAGGCGCTTCTTCTCCGCCAGGGAGATGGTTCGCGCATCGCGCTTGATGGGCGCAAGGGGCGCGTCGGCGACGACCTTGTTCACCGGGGCAAGCTGACTCGTCTCTTGGCCCACCAGCTTGGCCTGCCGCACGGCCAGGGCCACCTGCTCCCGCAGGTTGGAGGCGTCATTGAAGGAGACGAATCCCCAGCCGCCGCTCACCAGAGCGCGGACGCAGCCGCCCTTGCTGGTGCTCTTGTTGATCTCCTCCAGATCCCGGGAGCGATAGCTCAAGCGCGTGGACTGGGACTCTTCGAGCCGTATTTCGATGTAATCGGCTGTGTGGCCGGAAAGGGCGGATTCAATCTGGTCGCGCATGGATGCCTCTTCTAGGGGTGACGAAGACCTGAGGTGAGGCCTCGTGAAGTGCCATCACTATAGCACGGCGGGCCGCCTTATCGAAGGCTTCGCCGAAGGGGGCGCTCGATGCTAGAATGGCTGCTCGCTCGGCGTGTCATTTCGGTGCGCCGGCGCGCCCTATGGGTACACCGAAAGCCGCGAAGTGGTCGCCTGCTGAAATCATCGAGCGCCTTGCGCCGTCCTACGGCCCGCCGACGCCGCCGCGACGCTGGGATGCCACGTCCGAGCTCGTCTACACCATCCTCTCCCAGCACACATCGGACGCCAACTCCGTCCCTGCCTATGAGCAGCTGCGAAGGCGTTTCAAGACCTGGGACGATGTGGTGCACGCCAAGACGAGCGACGTGATGGAGGCGATACGCCAAGGCGGCCTAGCCCGGCAAAAGGCGCCGCGCATCCAGCAGGTCTTGCGCCTGGTGAAGGAAAAGACCGGCGGCTATGACCTTTCCTTCCTGGGCGAGATGGCGGTGGACGAGGCACGGGCCTGGCTCCGCGCCCTGCCGGGCGTGGGGCCCAAGACCGTCGGCTGTGTGATGCTCTTCGCCCTGGAGAAGCCGGTCCTCCCTGTGGACACCCACATCCATCGCGTCGCCAAGCGCCTGGGCCTCTACAAACCCAAGGTCACCGTGGAGGAGTCCCACGATGTCTTGGAGGCGATGCTCCAGCCCCAAGAAGTGCTACCATTTCATATGTACCTCATCACCCATGGCCGCCGCGTCTGCGATGCGAGGAAGCCGCTGTGCGCCCGGTGCGTCCTGGAGCCGCGCTGCCCTAAAGTTGGGGTGAAGGCGCAAGGGGCAAGGCGCACGAGCCAGAAGGCGAAAGGCGTTAGGAGAAGGTCATGAAGCGAGTCGGCATCATCAACGTCACCGGATATGCGGGTGTGGAGCTTGCGCGCATCCTCTGCCGCCACTCGGGCGTCAAGCTCACCTCCGTCACCGGGCGCAGCGCCGCCGGGCAGAAGCTCGGCGAGTTCTTCCCGCACCTCTCAGGCGTTGACCTGACCATCACCGAGGAGCTTGGCGATGTGGATGTGGTCTTCTCCGCGCTGAACCATAAAGACAGCGCCGCGAAGTGCCTGCCGTACATCCACAAGGGCATCCCCGTCATAGATATGAGCGCCGATTTCCGGTTGAAGAGCGCCGCCGAATACAGCAAGTGGTACAAGGTGGAGCACCCGGAGCCTGCCACACTGGCAAGCGCCGTCTACGGCCTGCCGGAACTGCATAAGAAAGACGTGCAGAAGACGAAGATAGTGGCAAACCCCGGCTGTTACCCCACAGGCGCGGTGCTGGCCCTGGCTCCCGCCGCCAAGGCCGGGCTCATCGGCGGTGATGTCATCGTAGACAGCAAGTCGGGCGTTTCAGGGGCAGGACGCACCCTTTCGCTGACAACCCACTTTTCGGAAGTGAACGAGGATGTCTCAGCCTATGGGCTGGATGGGCACCGGCATCTGCCGGAGATCACCCAAGAGCTGCAGACCGTGGATACGACCCAGAAATACAGCGTGACCTTTATCCCGCACCTGATCCCCATGACGCGCGGCATCCTCAGCACCTGCTACGCCACTGTGAAGAGCGGCAAGCTGGGGGCTGGTGGCAAGGGCGCGCTGATGGAGATTTACAAAGACTTTTATCGGGATGCGCCCTTTGTGAAGGTGCTGGCGACTGCGCCGCATACCAAGTACACCCTGGGCAACAATGATTGCATCGTCTATCCCACCCTGGACGAGCGCACGGGACGGCTCATCGTGGTGAGCGCCATAGACAACCTGGTGAAAGGCGCGGCGGGCGCGGCGGTGCAGAACATGAACCTGATGCTGGGCCTGCCGGAGACGATGGGCCTTGAGCAGGTTGCGCTCTACCCGTAAAGCCGGCCTGAAATCCCATTGAACGGATAACATCTCCTCAACTACAATAGGTATGCCGCTCTGACCTATTGTTGGGCGGCGTCTTTCGCGGCCCCATCGTCTAGAGGCCTAGGACATCGCCCTTTCAAGGCGGTAACGGGGATTCGAATTCCCCTGGGGCTACCACTTCTGTCACATCATACTTGCGACCTCATCCTTTAGGAGAAAGTCGTTCGAATCTGCTTAGGTCGCGGAGATGATTTTGTGATCAATATCGGCTTCACAATCTCCGGCCTGAAATCGTCAGCCATACTGAGTGTCTCTGCCAGAGTTGAAGAGCTTGGCTTTGGCTGCGTCTGGGTAGGCGAGCACCTTATCTTTCCGGCTGAAATGCCTGCGACCTATCCCTATTCCGCCAGCGGCCGTCCGCCCGTCAACCCGGAATCGCCCCTCTTCGACCCTTTCGTCGTGCTCAGCTTTGCCGCTGCCGCCACGAAAAAGATAAAACTGGGCACCGGCGTTTATATCCTTCCCTTGCGCAACCCGTTTGTAACGGCACGCGCAGTCACCACACTAGACCGTCTTTCTGAGGGGCGGGTGATTTTCGGCGTTGGCGCAGGCTGGCTAAGGGAAGAGTTTCAGGCAGTTGGTGAGAATTGGGAGAATCGCTTTAAGAGGACCAGAGAGATCGTTGAAGTGATGAAGCGGCTTTGGACAGAGGATACGATTCAGCATACGGGTCAGTACTACTCGTTCGACGCTGTGAAGTTTCAGCCCAAGCCTGTGCAGAAACCGCATCCGCCTATCGAGTTTGGTGGTGTGACGAAGGCGTCTTTGCGCCGCGCAGCTGAGCTTGGAGACGGTTGGATTTCCGCGGGGCGCTTTGAGCCTGAGGATGTGGCAAAGGTTTCGGAAGAGATCCGTCGCTATAGGCGGGAATTTGGCAAGACCGGACCATTCAATATCACGTGCCTTTGCGCTGTGGAGCCAACGCCTGAGAACATGCGGCGCTACGAAGAGGCAGGCGCGACACGCGTCTATCTCCGCCCTCCGCTCTCGTGGAACTCACGAAATTTGGAGGGAGACTTCCACCTTTTCCTCGAGCACACGTATGACACACTCCTCAGCAAGCTGTAGATGGCTACTGGAATTGCGGTGGTTCAGCTACACTCCGTAGTCGTTTCCCTTTCGAACGGGACACCTTTTGGCCTGGCACTGCCCTTCACTGATGCGCCAAAGAATGGAGCGCCATGATGAAACCGCGATGGTTCGTGTCCCTCCTGCTGTCTTTCCTAGCTCTCGCGGTACTACTCACCGCTTGCTCTGGGGATGATACGACTGCGCCAACGGCGACCTCAGCGCCCGCCGCCGAGACCTTCCGATGGGAGCAGGTGCGCTTCGATGGCGGCCCCGGCGCCCGTCGCGATGCCACTCTGGTCTTCGATGGCTCGGCCAATCGCCTTCTGCTCTTCGGCGGCAGGGCAAACGGCCAGGGTCTAAACGACATCTCGGCGTTCGATATCCCTGCAGGCAGATGGACGAGGCTCTCAGATGGCGGAAACGCTCCCGCCGCTCGCTGGGGACATGTGGCGGTCTACGACGCCAAGCGCGCGCAGATGGTCGTTTTCAGCGGGCAGAGCGCAAGCGGCTTCTTTAACGATCTCTGGACCTTCAACCCTGCAACAGGCCAGTGGCGCGAGGTGAGCATCGGCGGCGCTAAGCCGCCCACGCGTTACGGCTCCTGCGCCGCGTATGACGGCGAGGCGGACGCCTTCTACATCTCTCACGGCTTCACCAATGCCGGACGTTTTGATGATACCTGGGTATTTGACCTGGGAAGCAGCCAATGGCGAGATATCACCGCCGCTGGAGCAAAGCCCATCAAGCGCTGTCTCCATCGCTGCGCCTTCGACCTCGAATCTAAGTCCATCGTCCTCTTCGGCGGTCAATCGAATGAGACGCCTATCCTCGGCGATCTCTGGCGCTTCAACCCGGCGGCGCGCGTCTGGTCGGAGATTCCAGCTTCATCGGCAAAGCCTTCGCCCAGGTTCTTCTCTGAGCTGCAAGCCGATCCCGCCGCTTCGCGATTTGTCGTCTTCGGCGGCTTCACCCAGGCGGGCAATGCGAATGATGTCTGGACCTTTGGTCAGACGCCAGGCTGGAGGGGCGCGGCAGTCGCCGCCCCTGCGCCGGAGCCTCGTCAGAGCCACGCTGGCGCGATAGACGTTCGCGCCAGGTCCATTTACCTCTTCGGTGGCGCAGGGGGCCAGGGTGACCTCGGCGATCTGTGGCGTCTGCGGCTCAATTAGACGCCATGGGGAACAGACCCGCCTCCTGGCGTCTCTCACCCGATGCCCCGCACGTTCCGTTGATCGTCGCCCATCGCGGCATGCCGAAGGCGGCGCCGGAGAACACCATCGAAGGCTTCCGCTTGGCCCATGCGGCTGGGGCCGACGCCATCGAATTGGACGTGCGACTGACCAAAGACAAGAAGGTCGTTGTCATCCACGATCCAACGGTCAACCGCACCACCAACGGCAGGGGTAGCGTGAGGGCGATGACCTTGGCCGAGCTTCAGCGGCTTGACGCGGGCTCCTGGTTCAGTGCGAAGTTTGCAGGCGCGAAGGTGCCGACGTTAGACGAGGTTTTTGAAGCCCTGCCGAATGACTTTCTGATTGACGTGGAAGTGAAGGTCTTCGGCCTGGCCTACGCACAGCTTGTCGCCGCCACTATCGAAGTCATCCGTCGCCACGATCGCCTCGAGACGGCGATGCTCTCCAGCTTCAGCGCGCGCGCCCTGGACGAGGCGCGCCGCCTGGAGCCGCCCCTGGCCCGTGGCTATGCCTGGAGCCGCTTCCGCCCCTACCGCCTGCCGCCGCAGTGGTTCCTGCCCCTTGTAAAACCCACCTGGGTCCAGCCGGAGCAGCGTGCCCTTTCGCCCAAACTCATCGCCAAGTGCCGTCGCCGCGGGTGGCCTATCTTGGCCTGGGATGTAGACGCCGGCATGGACTACGCCGCCATCAAGAAGATGGGCGTCCAGGCCGTCGTGACCGATGATGCGGACATCTTAGCCCGCCAAAGGGGCGCGAAGGCCTAGATTTCACAAGATCATACGGATCGTGCATCCAAAATGCACGGTCGTTCGTTTAGACTAACAACAGCCTATGAGAACACACACCCTCGCCGTCGCCCTCGCTATAGCGATCCTCCTCGCCGCCTGCTCTGGCGGCGGAGAAAGCGCCGCGCCACTCGCGCCTTCGCCAACGGCGGTTGCGCCGACGGCGACAGCCTCTGTCATCCTAGGGGCGACTGCCCAGCCTGCAGATGTGACCGCGACTGCTACTCGTGCTGCCACTGCGCCGCCGAACGCGCCACTCGCCAGGAACTTTACGCTTCCCAGCGGCGATGGGAAGAATGTCTCCCTGGCGAGCTACCAGGGCAGCAAGAACGTCGTCGTCGTCTTCCACCGAGGCTTTTGGTGAACGTTCTGCCGCAAGCACCTCGTTGAGTTGCAAGAGCGTGAGAAAGACCTGATAGCCCTGGAAACGACCGTCGTCGCCATCAGCACCGACGACCGCGATGGGGCGCGCAACCTCGTCGAACGGGTCGGCATCCGCTTCCCCGTGCTCTACGACCCACAGGCCAAGGTCATCAGCGAATGGGGTGTCTACAACCTCTTCAACGATCGCCTCGCCACGCCCTCCACGTTCATCGTGGATAAGGCAGGGCGTGTGCGATGGAGCTATATCGCCAAGAACATAGCGGACGAGCCCTCCCCGGATCTCATCATCCGCCAATTGCGCTCTATTCAGACGTAGCGCTGCCGCGTCTCCCCAGGCAGATAATACGGAGCATAAGCTGTTTACCGCGCCTTGACGTGTAGACGCCGCCTGCGGATGCTCCCGCAAGCCGTGTCCCTGCCTAGGGAGGTTTCCTGTGGAGATACAACGGACAGTCGCCATTAACGCGCCTCCTGAACTTGTCTGGGACGTGATCACAGACCTGGTGAGCGCGAAGGAGTGGGCGCCGGGCTTTGAGGACTACCCCTTCATCTCCAAGGAGTGGCCCGCCAAGGCCTCCACCGCCGTCTGGCGCTATCACGCGGGGCCTATGAAGACCGATTTCAGGCTCACCATCGTTGAATCGAATCGGGGGGAAGGCTTGCAGATCGCCAACGCGAGCCGCTTCGGCAAGGGGCTGGAGCAGTACCGCTTCAGCCATGCCGATGGCGTCACAACGGTGGACTATAGAACGACGAGCAACCTTAATCTCATCGGCTCGCTCTTCACCGTCTTCATTAAGGGCCGCCTCAACAGGCAAGTGGATGCCACCGTGGCGAATCTCAAGAAGCGCTGCGAGATGCTTGCCCAGCGCAAAGCGCCGTAAGGCAGGCTATGCCGCTCAACAGCTACCACTTCGAAGACCACTGGTTCGTCCCCTTTCCTCCCGACGAAGTCTGGAGGGTCCTTTCGCGCGCAGAGGACTTTCCTCTCTGGTGGCGCGGCGTGTACCTTACCGCCAAGGCGCGCAACGGCGAAAAGGAGCCGCGTGTGGGCGCGCTGGTGGATGTCACCGCCCGGGGCTTCCTTCCCTACAAGCTGCGCTTCACGATCGAAAGCACGGCTCTTGAGAGGCCGCGCCTCATCCAGTTCAAGGCCACGGGCGATTTCGTGACGGACGCCTCCCGATGGATCGTGGAGCCTGCGCCCGGCGGCTCTCGAGTCACGCTGGATTGGAACCCGAGGGTGGAGAAGGGCGTGGTGAAGTATTTCTCCCCGCTCCTCCGTCCCCTTTTCCGCGCGAACCACAATTGGACGATGCGCCGTGGCCAGAGGCAGATCGTGGAATTCATGACCGCCAATGCCAAGAAGAGCGGCGCGAAGGAGCGATAGATGCCTGGAAAGAAGAAGCCCGCCGCGAAGCTTGACGCCATCGAGGTTTCCGCGGTGATACCCGCCGATGCCAAGAGGCTGTACGAAGGCTGGCTCGATAGCAAAGCCCACAGTGATTTCACCGGGGGAGAGGCCGTCATCGAGCCGAAGGTGGGTGGGAAGCACACGGCGTGGGACGGCTACATCTCCGGCGTGACGCTGGCGCTTGAGCCGGGGAGGCGCATCCTGCAGTCCTGGCGGACCACAGAGTTTCCCAAGGATGCCAGGGACTCGCGGTTGGAAGTGCTCTTTGCGAAAGCCCAGGGAGGAACGCGTATCACGTTCAAGCACACAGACATTCCTCCCGGGCAGGGCGAGAGCTACAAGCAGGGCTGGGACGAGTTCTATTTCCAGCCGATGAAGCGCTACTTCTCGAGGAAGAAGCCGCGCGCGGCGTCGTAGACGCAGTGTGGTGCTCCGACGTGCGAGACCGGCGCGCTCTCGATTTCATGAATCTCCGTGGTGCGCCTATAGGTCACGGAGAAATCGAGGCATACTGCATCGAAATCCATGCCTATGCGCGATATGGTCTCGATTGATAACGTCACAAATAGGCACTCATACGGTGGATTGCCGATGTTGGACTTGAACATAAGCATGTTCGTGATACCATGAATCAATCCTCAGGTCGAAAGGTGGTGATCCTGGTGAAGAAGAAGAAGAAGAAGTAACTGTATCCGCTCTGCGGATAAAAAGCGCCCCGGTGCAGATCGGGGCGCTTTTATTTTGCCCGCGAATGTCGGCGCGAGATGCCGAGGTGCTGCCGCTGGGGCGGCGTCGGCATTGATCTGCGCGCCGCGCCGATGGAGCGCGCCGTCACGCAGCGGCATTTCTTCCCTGGGTGCGTGTGTCGGGCTGTTGTTGATGAGGAGCTTCGACGGACCTCGAAGCGCGTGCGCGCGTATCGCGGAGCAAATCATCGGCGCGTGTGCGCTGCAACATCGCTATCACGCGAAATCGAAGCATAGCGTAGCGAAATCACACGCAATGCATCGCATATGCATCAACCAAGCACAAACGATTCATGAAAACAAATTACGTATTCACACAGCGCATTTGGATGACGCCATCGCGCATGCTACTATGGAAAATAGCTTAGTGGAGAGGGAGGTGATATCTACCATGGCCGCTAAGAAGAAGGCTGCAAAGAAGAAGAAGAAGTAACTGCTCCAACTCGATGGAGAAAAAACGGCCCGCCGTATCGGCGGGCCGTTTTTTTGTCATCCGCCCCAGGGCACTAGCTTTTCGTCTCGCCGCCGTCCAGCTTCTCCCCCATCTCCCGCAGGAAATTCTCCAACTCGGCTGAGAGCTGCGCCGGCGACGGGCCGGCGCGCTCCTTCGCCCGCGCGTCATAGGTCTGCTCGAGCTGGCGGATCATCGGCTTGAGCCGCGGGTCGCTGGCGACGGCGAGGCCGAGCTCTTGGTACTGCTCCTCGCCGCGCTTGTAGTCTATGATGCCTTTCGGCAGGTTGTAGATCGCCGCCAGGATCTCTAGTACGCGCGCCGCGCCGGTAAAATCCTCATCCAGTTGGGCATATTGCGGCAGATGCGCGATAAGGCTGGAGTTTTCGATTCCCATCTCGCTCGCCTTCTGTCCCACAAGGTAGTTGATCGTCGTCGGGCCCGCGTACGTGCTCTGCTCCACCTTGCTTGAGCCGAGCAGATGCTGGATGTTGATGCCGGAGATGCTGCCTGTTACAAGCAGCGGCCGCGTGTGGGGCACGGCATCGTACATCGCCCCGGCCAGGAAGTAGCGCTTCACCCCAAGGACCTTAAAGAGCTCAACCACGGAATCCGTGTAATCCTCCCCGAACATGTGCGGCTCTAGTAAGTGTAGAAAGATGAAGTCCGGGCCGTTCGCCCGCCGAGCATAGCGGATGAAGCTATTGGGGAGAGTTACCTCCCGCTTGCCGTCCCGGTTCGTCAGCATGGGCCGGTAGCGGGTGAAATCGAAGAACATGCCCGGTTTCGCGAGCTTCCCCAACTCCTGCGCCTGCAGGTGACTCTCCAATCGCGCGAGGGCCAGACTGCCGACGCTGCCCACATCAATCCACGGGCGCAGCATCGCAAGGGCATGCGGCTCCCGCAGCTCCGGCAACGGTTCGGTGAGTTCAAAGGCGCCGACTTTCATAGGTGTCTCCTATACTACTGGACGCCCGATGCCTGCGCTGGCTTTCGCCCTCCATGGGCCGGACTTGTCATAACGATCCAGGTCTCTCCGTCAGGCAAACATCATGAGCATTCCCACGCCTATATATAATGTAGGCCTCGATTTCGAGCGTACTTCAGATGCGCATTCCCCCAGTGCTCTCATCAGCCGGTCTGCAGTCCTCTTTGCACACCCTGCATGGGTGGCGGCTTCTTTCCGGACGCGTCAAAAAACTGCGGAAGAGCTACTCCCTTGGCAGCTTACGGGATGCGATGGATTTCGTGAATGAGGTTGCACGTCTTGCTGAAGAGGAGAATCACCACCCGGATATCGATGTCCGCTACAATCGCGTGACGCTGACCCTGTGGACCCACGCGAAAGGCGGCCTGACGGAACTTGATTTGCACCTGGCACAACGCATTGACGGCGTTGTTAAGACTGGGTAGCACAGCCCGAGGCCACAGACCCGGCTCCTCCCCGGCATCTCTGTTGACAGCAAAAGGGGAGACTGCTACTATAGCTACTTGCGCGGATACATTGTCCTCCTATTTTCTTGTCCAGCGTTCAGAACTTGAGGATAGCTGTGCCTACGATAAACCAACTGATACGTAAGGGAAGGAAGCATAAGGGTAGCCGAATTAAGGCCCCTGCGCTTCGTTTCACCTTTAACTCTCTGGAGAAACTCCAGAAGCGCGGCCCCGGCGCTCCCCAGAAGCGCGGCGTCTGCACCCAGGTGCGCACTGTTACCCCCAAGAAGCCCAACTCGGCGCTTCGCAAAGTAGCCCGCGTGCGCCTCACCAACGGCATGGAAGTCACCGCCTACATCCCCGGCGAAGGGCATAACCTCCAGGAACACTCCGTGGTCCTTATCCGCGGCGGCCGTGTTCCTGACCTGCCCGGCGTCCGCTATCACATCATCCGCGGCACGCTGGACTCTGCCGGCGTGACTGATCGGAAGCAGGGTCGCAGCAAGTACGGCGCCAAGCGCGGGAAGGGCGGCGGGGCGGCGGCTGCCTCGGGCGGAGGCGAGAAGAAGGCGGCGGCTCCTCCCGCAAAGTAGCTTCGTAGCGATAGGCGTGAGGCTCGGGAAGTCTCCTTGCCACCAGCGTCCAGGCTTGTTCGTTGTAATACACCAGAGAAACAAAAACAGGGGAACTATCTGTGAGACGGAGAAATGCAGAGCGACGGACGATTCCGCCCGATTGGAAGTACAACCGGGAGGATATCTCTCGCTTTGTCCATAAGGTGATGGAGCGCGGCAAGTACACCGTGGCTCAGAAGATCGTTTATACCGCCCTGGACAGGGCCGAACGGGATGCCAAGCGCCCCGCCCTTGAGGTCTTTGACCAGGCGCTGAAGAATGCAACCCCAGTGCTCCAGGTGAAGCCCCGCCGTGTCGGCGGCGCCACCTACCAGGTGCCCGTGGAGATCCGCCCGGAGATCCGGGCGACCCTCGCCATGCGCTGGATCGTTCAGGCGGCCCGCGCCCGCAAGGGACGCCCCATGGCGGAGAAGCTGGCGGCGGAGCTGGTGGATGCGGCTCGCGGCCAGGGCGCAGCGGTGAAACGCAGGGAGGACCTCTTCAAGATGGCCGAGGCGAACCGCGCCTTCGTCCACTATCGCTGGTAAACGGCAGCGCTTTTCTTCCTCACGAGAGATATACGTCATGGCTGAGCGACCATTTCCAATAGAACAGATCCGCAATATCGGCTTCATCGCCCACATTGATGCCGGCAAGACCACCGTCTCTGAGCGCGTCCTCTATTTCACCGGGCGCAACTACAAGCTCGGTGAGGTTCATGAAGGCACTGCCACGATGGACTGGATGGACCAGGAGCGCGAGCGCGGCATCACCATCACCGCCGCCGCCACCACCGCGTACTGGAAGGGCCATCGGATCAACATCATTGACACCCCGGGCCACGTGGACTTCACCGCCGAGGTGGAGCGCAGCTTGCGCGTCCTCGATGGCGCCGTCGTCGTCTTTGACGCGGTCGCCGGCGTTCAGCCTCAGTCGGAGACCGTGTGGCGCCAGGCCGAGCGGCATCGCGTTCCCAGGATCTGCTTCATCAACAAGATGGACCGCATCGGCGCCGATTATTTCCGCGCCATCGGCACCATCGTAGACCGTCTCAAGGCGCGTATCGCCGTCGCCCAGCTTCCCATCGGGTCCGAGGCCGCCTACAAAGGCGTGGTTGACCTGCTGGAGCTGAAGGCCTATGAGTTCGTTGACGACGAGAAGCACACTCAGAAAGAGATTCCGATCCCCGAAGGTCTCATGGCCGATGTGAAGAAGTACCGCGAGGCCCTGGTTGAGCGCATCGCGGAGACGGACGACTCTCTGACCGAGCTTTTCCTTGAGGGCAAGGAGATTCCCAAGGATACCCTCAAGAAGGCCTTCCGCAAGGCCGTTGCTGCCAATAAGCTCGTCCCGATCCTCAACGGCAGCGCCCTTAAGAGCAAAGGCGTCCAGCTCATGCTTGACGCCGTCACCGATTATCTGCCCTCTCCTGTGGATATTGATGCGATCAAAGGTACCCACCCCAAGACGGAGCAGCCTGCCGAGCGCAAGCCCAGCCCAACGGAGCCATTCTGCGCACTGGCCTTCAAGGTCATGACCGACCCCTTCGTCGGCCGTCTGGTCTTCCTGCGCGTCTATTCAGGCAAGATCACCTCCGGTACCGCTGTCTATAACGCCACCCGCGATGAGAAGGAGCGCGTCAGCCGCCTGGTGCGCATGCACGCCAATACCCGCGAAGAGATTGACTGGACGGACGCAGGCAACATCATCGCCGTCGTGGGCCTTAAGAGCGCCTTCACCGGCGATACGATCTGCGATCAGGCCAACCCCATCCTTCTTGAGTCCATCAAGTTCCCCGAGCCCGTCCTCTCCATCGCCGTAGAGCCCAAGAGCCGCGCCGAGCAGGACAAGATGGGCGATGTCCTCCGCAAGCTGGCGGAAGAGGACCCCACATTCAAGGTCAAGCAGGACCCGGAGACGGGCCAAACGGTCATCGCCGGCATGGGCGAGCTGCATCTGGACGTCCTCGTCGAGCGGATGCGCCGCGAGCATAAGCTGGATGTCAGCGTCGGTAAGCCCCAGGTGGCCTATCGCGAGTCCATCACAGCCAAGGCCCAGGCGGAAGGCCGCCTTGTGCGCCAGAGCGGCGGCCGTGGCCAGTATGGTCACTGCTGGCTGGAGGTTGAGCCGAATGAGCGCGGCAAAGGCTTTGAGTTCATCAACAAGATCGTGGGCGGCTCTGTGCCCAAGGAATATCACAAGCCCATCGAGCAGGGCGTCCGCGAGGCTCTGGATTCGGGCGTTATCGCCGGCTACCAGGTAGTGGACGTCAAGGTTACCCTCTTTGATGGTTCCTACCATGAAGTTGACTCCTCGGAAATGGCCTTTAAGATGGCCGGTTCCATCGGCGTCAAGGAGGCCGTGCGCCGCGCTCAGCCTAGGATCCTCGAGCCCATCATGGCGGTGGAAGTCACCACCCCCGGCAACGCCCTTGGCGATATCCTGAGCGATATCAACAGCCGCCGCGGGCGCATCCTGAACATCGAGGGCATCGGCGATACGCAGGTTGTCAAGGCGCAGATCCCCTTGGCGGACACCTTCGGCTACGCGACCGCCATCCGCTCCCAAACGCAGGGCCGCGCCACGTACACGATGGAGTTCGATCACTACGCCGAAGTGCCCGGATCAATCGCAGACGAGCTTATGGGGAAAGTGAAGGTCGCCGGGTAACGCGGCGCATAGGAACCAGCAATGGCGAAGCAGAGAATACGCATCCGCATCAAATTGAAGGCGTTCGACCACCGCCTGCTCGATCAATCGGCGACCCAGATCGTTGACGCCGCCGAGAAGACGGGCGCCGCTGTGGCCGGCCCTGTGCCTCTGCCCACCGGTATCAAGCGCTTCACCGTGGTTCGCTCGCCCCATATTGATAAGGACTCCCGCGAGCAGTTCGAGATCCGCACCCACAAGCGCCTCATTGATGTGCTCGAACCCACCTCCAAGACCATTGACGCCCTCACCAGGCTGAACCTGCCTGCCGGCGTTGATATCGAAATCAAACTGTAGGCAAGAGCTATGAACGGCCTCATCGGCAAGAAAATCGGCATGACCCAGGTCTTCCTGGGCGATGGTTCGCTCGTTCCCGTCTCCGTTGTGGAGGCCGGACCCTGCACCGTCACCCAAGTGAAGACTGTGGAGAACGATGGTTATAAGAGCGTCCAGCTCGGCTTCGGCTCCGCGCGCCATACGAATAAGGCCGAACAGGGCCATCTGAAGGGCAAAGGCCCCTTCGCTATCCTGCGCGAGTTCCGCATGGGCGAAAAGGATGCTGCCGAGGTGGGCCAGCAGGTGGATATCGGCATCTTTGCGGAGGGCGAATCGGTTGATGTTGTCGGCCAGTCCCGCGGTCTCGGCTTTGCGGGCGGCGTGAAGCGCTACCACTTCCGGGGCGGTCCCAAGACCCACGGCCAGTCCAACCGCCATCGCGCTCCCGGCTCCGTCGGCTCCACCACTACGCCCGGTCGCGTCTTCCGCGGCCTCCGCATGGCGGGCCATATGGGTGATGACCGTGTGACGACACATAATGTCAAGGTCGTCGGCGTTGATAAAGAGCGCAACCTCCTGCTGATCCGTGGAGCCGTCCCTGGAAACAAGGGCGGCTTTGTTCTTATTCAGAAGGCCAAAAAGGCTAAGAAGTCCAAGCAGACCTTTCAGCCTAAGTCTGCAAAGAAAGCCGCGAACAAGTAAGGCAAGCCGCCATGCAAGTACCAGTCAAAGATCTTAAAGGGACTGAAGTCGAGCGCATTGATGTGAATGATGCGATCTTCGGCGTTCCCATGAACAAAGACATCGTCTACCAGGCCATGATGTGGCAGCGTTCCGCCACGCACCTGGGCACTGTGGATACCAAAACCCGCGGCGAAGTCTCCGGCAGCACGCGCAAGCCCTGGCGGCAGAAGCACACGGGCCGTGCCCGCGCAGGCACCACACGCTCCCCCGTTTGGCGGCATGGCGGCATCGTCTTTGGCCCTCATCAGCGCAGCTTTGCCGTGGCTATGCCCCGCAAGATGCGCCGCCTGGCCCTCCGTTGCCTCCTCTCTGATAAGCGCGCCACCGGTGATCTGACCGTGGTCAAGGATATGACCGTTGCCGATGGCAAGACCAAGGATGTCGCCGCCGCCCTCAAGGCGCTGGACCTCCACGATTCAACGCTGCTGGTTATGCACAACCCTGACGAGCGGGTTGTACGCGCCGCGCGCAACATCGAAGGCGTTCGCACTGTGCCCGCCTCGCAATTGAGCGCCTTGGACCTCCTGAACTATCGCCACGTGGTTATGACGGTGGATGCCGTCCGTCGCGCCGAAGAGCTCTGGTCCGGCGAGCTGAATAGGGATGGCGGTGCGGCCCCCACGCCGCCCCTGCCCAAGCCCGCCGCCGCCAAGAAGCCTGCGGCTCCTGCCGCTCCCAAGGCGGTTAGCCCCGCTTCTACCAAACCCGCTGCGAAGGCTGCCCCTGCCAAGGCAAAGGCTGAGGCTAAACCAAAGGCCGTCTCTCACGCGCCTGAGCACAAGGGGCATGAGACGCCGAGGCATAAGCCTGCCGAGCACAAGGCTGACGACCACAAGTCTCATGAGACCAAGGCCGCTCACCATCCCGCTAGAGCTGATGAGCATAAGGCTCATGAGGGCGATGCCAAGGCGAAGCGCGCCCCAAGGAAGAAGGCCGCTGAATGAGCCTCTTTGACCTTATCGAAAGCCCGGTTATCACAGAAAAGAGCACGCTCCTTGCAGAGCGAGGCCAGTATGTCTTTGCCGTTCGCGATAGCGCATCAAAGGCGAGCGTGAAAGAGGCTGTGCAGAAGGCCTACAACGTGACTGTTCGCGAAGTCAACATCATCAATGTGCGCGGCAAGCTGAAGCGCTACGGCGCGCGTATCACCCAGCGCCCCGGCTGGAAGAAGGCCGTGGTCACTCTGAAGTCCGGCGATAAGATCGAACTCTTTGGCAACCCCTAAGGCTACCCTATGGCTATCAAAGTCTACAGACCGCTCACACCCTCGCTCCGGAACATGGCCGGGGCCACCTTTGAAGAGCTGACCAAGTTCAGCCCGGAAAAGTCCCTCCTTGTCTCCAAGCGCAAGAAGGGCGGACGCAACTTCCGCGGCAAGGTGACCGTTCGCCATCGCGGCGGCGGCAATAAGCAGATGCTGCGCGTTATTGATTTCCGGCGGGATAAGATCGGCGTCCCGGGCAAGGTCGTCGGCATCGAGTACGATCCCAACCGCACTTCGTATATCGCATTGATCCAATATGCCGATGGTGAGCTCCGCTACATCCTCGCGCCTGTCGGCCTGACCAACGGCCATGAAGTGATGGCAGGCCCCAGCGCCGAGATTCGCCCCGGAAACGCCCTGCCGATGAAGAGCATCCCAACCGGCACCAAGATTCATAACATCGAGATGCAGAAGGGCAAGGGCGGACAGATCGTCCGCTCCGCAGGCTCTTCCGCCCAGCTTCTGGCCAAGGAAGACGTCTCTGTGCTCGTCCGCCTCCCTTCAGGCGAGACGCGCCGATTCGATGCCGAGTGCATGGCCACCATCGGCCAGGTGGGCAACGTGGACCATAAGAACCTGGTCCTTGGCAAGGCGGGCCGCACGCGCCATCGCGGGCGCAAGCCCATGGTTCGCGGCACTGCCATGTCGCCTCGCGATCACCCGCACGGCGGCGGCGAAGGCCGCACCGGCGTCGGCATGCCGAGCCCCAAATCTCCCTGGGGCAAGCCGACCCTTGGCTATAAGACGCGCAACAAGAAGAAGAGCAGCATCATGATCGTCCAGCGCAGGAAGTAAGAGGAGCCGGATATGTCCAGGTCGTCAAAGAAGGGCCCGTTTGTAGATGCCAAGCTGATGAGGCGAGTGGAAGCCGCGGCCCGCTCTCAGCAGAAGATCATCATCAAGACGTGGTCCCGGGCCTCCATGATCATGCCCCAGATGGTTGGCCTGACCATTGCCGTCCACGATGGCCGCAAGCATGTCCCCGTCTTTGTTACGGAGGCCATGATCGGCCACCGCCTGGGTGAATTCGCTCCCACGCGCGTCTTCCGCGGCCACTCCACCAGGGTGAAGCTGGAGGACGAGGCGGCAGCGGCGGCGGGCGGCGAAGGCGCAAAACAATAGCTCTCGCCTAAGGAACGAACGTGGAAGTCAAAGCATTCGGCAAAAATATCTCGGTCGCGCAGAAGAAGCTGCAGCCGGTCGTCCAGGCAGTGCGGGGCAAGCCCGTTGCTGAGGCGCTGCGTATCCTGCAGTTCCTTCCCAGCCCGGCTGCCAGAGATATCGCCAAGGTGGTCAAGTCCGCCGCGGCCAACGCCGAAAACAATATGAAGATGAACCCGGATGCGCTCCGTGTCGTGAGCATCACCGCTACCGAGGGCTTGCGCCTGAAGCGGTTCGATCCCATGTCCCGGGGACGCGCCGGCCGCAAACTGAAGCGCCATAGTCATGTCGTCGTCGTCGTAGACGAGCGGGAGGCATAGTTTGGGTCACAAAGTACATCCGGTCGGCTTTCGCCTGGGCGTCGTCCGCGAGTGGCAGGCGAAGTGGTATGCCCAGAAGCCCTCTGCCTTTCGAGCGCTTCTTCTAGAGGACGTTATCTTCCGCCGGGACATCCAGGGCAAGTACCCTGATGCCGGCATCACCCGCGTTGAGATCGAGCGCGGCGCCCACGAGGTCGTCGTCACCATCCACACCGCTCGCCCCGGCATCGTTATCGGCCGCGGCGGCCAGCGCGTGGAAGAGATCCGCAAGGACCTTGAGACCCGCAGCGGCAAGAAGGTCCGTATCAATATCGTCGAAGTGCGCCAGCCCGAGCTGGACGCCTATCTGGTGGCCCGCAACATCGCCGACCAGCTTGAACGCCGCCTCTCCTACCGCCGCGCCATCAAGCAGGCCGTCGGCCGCACGCTCCAAGCGGGCGCCAAGGGCATCAAGGTCAACATCGCCGGACGCCTGGGCGGCGCCGAGATCGCCCGCAAAGATAAAGATCACGAGGGCCAGGTGCCGCTCCACACCCTTCGCGCCGATATTGACTTCGGCATCGCGGAAGCGATGACAACGATGGGCAAGATCGGCGTCAAGGTCTGGATCAACCGTGGCCTTGTTGCCAACACCCGCAAGGAGACGGAAGCGGACCTCGCCGCCGGCGGCCTGGGTGCCCTGGAGCATCGCGAAGAGGGGACGCAGACCAATGCTGCAGCCGACAAGAACTAAGTTCCGCAAATCCCACCGCGGCAAGATGCGCGGCGCGGCCCACGCAGGCTTCACCCTTCATGAGGGCGATTACGGGCTGAAGTCCTTGGAGTCCTACTGGATCACCTCCCGCCAGATCGAGGCGGCGCGCAAGACTATCGCGCACCACATCAAGCGCGGCGGCAATATCGTCATCCGTATCTTCCCTGACCGCCCGGTCACGGCTCGTCCGCTGGAGACCCGCATGGGCGGCGGCAAAGGCGCTGTTGACCATTACATTGCGGTCGTGAAGCGCGGCCGCATCCTCTTCGAGCTCGTAGGCGTTGATGAGGCCACCGCCAAGGAAGCCATGAGGCTCGCGGCGGCCAAGCTTCCCATCAAGACCAAGTTCGTGGCCCGCCATGACACGACTCCGGCGGCAGGGTAGGCGAACGTCATGCGTATAAAAGACATCCGTGCTCTGACAACCGAAAATCTGCAGCAAGAGCTTGCCGGCATCGGCAAGGAGATGTTCAACCTCCGGTTCCAGAAGGCTACACAGCAGCTGGCGGACACCAACGCCATCCGGAAGGCGCGCAAGAAGGCCGCACGAATCAAGACGGTGCTCCGCGAGCGACAGCCCGCTAAGCGCGCCGCGAAGCGATAGGACCAGCAATGCAGCAGCAACTCCAAGCTAAGCCTGAACGCAAAGAGCGCGTCGCTGTCGTCGTCAGCGATAAGATGGACAAGACGCGCGTGGTGGCGGTGCAGTGGTTCCGCAAGCACCCCATCTACGGCCGTGCCGTCCGTCGCCTGAGCAAGTTTAAGGCGCACGATGAAAAGAATGAGGCCCGTCGCGGCGACACCGTCCGTATCGTGGAGACACGTCCCCTCTCCAAGGACAAGCGCTGGCGCATCGTTGAAATCATCACCAAGGCTCCAATTGTTGACGTGGCCCCGGAGGAGATTGACTCCGAGTTGCTGGCGACGAAGCTGAAGGAGTCTTCGCCTGAGGCTACGGCGCAAGCTCCCGCGGCTCAGGCTCCCGCCGCCGCTCCTGCCGCGCCTCCGGCGGAGAAAAAGCCCGAGGCGAAGGCCCCAAAGGCCGAGACCGAAGCGAAGCCCAAGGCGAAAAAGGCGGCAAAGGCGGAAGCCGCTGAAGAGAAGGCCCCTGCTAAAAAGCCCGCCGCCCGGAAGAAGAAGGCCGAGGAGTCTGAGAAGTGATCCAGAATTACACTCGACTAACCGTGGCGGATAATTCCGGCGCCCGCGTGGTGATGTGCATCAACATCCCCGGGACCAGCAAGCGCCGCTATGCCAATATCGGCGATACCATCGTCTGCGCCGTCAAGGAGGCCCAGTCCCAGGGCCAGGTGAAGGACGGCGAGGTGGTCAAGGCCGTCGTTGTTCGCACTACCCGTCCCATCAGGCGGGAGGATGGCTCCTTTATCCGGTTCGATGACAACGCCGCTGTGCTCATCAAGGAAGATCTCACGCCGGTCGGCACGCGCATCTTCGGCCCCGTTGCTCGTGAGCTCCGCGAGCGGAATTTCATGAAGATCATCTCCCTCGCACCCGAGGTACTGTAGGCTCCTATGAAGGTCCATAAGAACGACCAGGTTTTGGTGATTCGCGGCAAGGACAAGGGGAAGCGTGGCAAAGTGCTGCACGTCTTCCCTGACAGAAACGCTTTGACCGTCGAATCGGTCAACATCGTGAAGCGGCATCTGAAGCAGAACCCGAATCTCAAGCAATCGGGCATCGTCGAGCGCCCGGCGCCGATCTCCGCCTCCAACGTCATGGTGATCGCGCCGAGCACGAACAAGCCCTCGAGAGTCGGCTATAGGCTGGTCAAGACGCAGGAGGGCGGAACCGCCCGCGTCAAAAAGGTACGGATATGCAGAACGACCCAAGAAGAACTGGCGTAGAGAGCCAGGCCGGGGCGGACAAGAAGCCCAAGGCTGAAGGCCAAGAGCCGGCGGCTGAGAAGAAATCCCGGGAGAAAAAGCCGGCGAAGGCGCCGGAGGTTGCCGCGCAGCCGCCGAAGGCGGAGACGCCCGTTGCCGAGGCTCCTGCGAAAAAGCCGGAGGGCGAAAAGGCCTCAGGCAAAGAGAAAGAGCAGCCTAAGAAGCATGCTGCCAAGGCTCCTGAGGGACCCGTCTTCCAGCTCCCGCCGAACTATGTGCCGCGCCTCCGGGAGCGCTATGCCAAGGAGATTGTGCCTGCCCTCATGAAGGAATTCTCCTTCAAGAACATCATGGAAGTGCCTTCCGTGCGCAAGGTCATCATCAACATCGGCATGGGCGAGGCCCTGGAGAACCCCAAGGCGCTCGAGAATGCCGCTCGTGATCTGGGCGCCATCGCAGGTCAGCACCCGGTCATCACCCGCGCGAAGAAGTCCATCGCGAACTTCAAGGTGCGCCAGGGATCCGGCATCGGCGTTATGGTCACCCTGCGCGGTAGCCGCATGTACGAGTTTCTGGACCGTCTGATCAACGTGACCATCCCCCGTATGCGGGACTTCCGCGGCATGCCGAATCGCGGTTTCGATGGCCGAGGTAACTACACCATCGGCCT